>JAGHVK010000082.1 GCA_018064345.1 Candidatus Cacconaster merdequi | reverse complement strand
AGCTACCTAAGAACTGACGCTTTGCTCTTTCTTGATTTTAATCGTGTTAAAATCGGTACTTGCTTGTACTTTTTGTCTTCCAATTCTTTCAATGAACTACCGTTCTTTCTCAAACGGGCTGCAAATGTAAGGCGAATTTTTCAATTCACCAAAACTTTTTTCAATCTTTTTTCAATAAAAATTAAAGAAATATCGCAAGCGTTTGATTATTAAAGGGTAACGCCCCGCCTTGATATGAGTATAATCCTCAACGGTTCAAGGCAGGGCATCCGCATTATTAACCAAACCAGTTCAAATGGCTCTTATTTCCTCAACTTCATTGCTGTAATGAAGCCGGAAACTGCATAGACAAGCAATGCGATACCGGTAAGGACGAAGATAAGAGTCTTGGATCCTGAAGGATTGCAGAGGATGATGATTCCAAGCACGACTGTCACGGCCGGGAGAAGGAATGATTTCCAGGCTGCCTTCGCCTTGATCAGGCTTACCACCTGTTCCACTGCAAATACGATGAGGACGATAGCCAGGATGATGAATATGTACTTCAGAATGAGGGATGCCTTGAAGAGGAGCAGGATACCTGCAATCACGCCTACAATCCCCTCAATGAGGGTGGATGTTGCTTTGTCCTTGAAGAAGAGGATCACTGACATCACGCCCCACACCAAAGCGGCGATGCCCACAATCTGCACGATACTGCGTGCCATGAAATCCGGCCAGATAACGAGGAGAAGACCGAGACAGAACGCCACAACGGCTCTTACGAGATTCTGTTTTGCAATGTTTGTTGCCATTGTATCAAATATTAATTGTTATACATACGGAACCGGAAAGCCCGATTCCACAATAAAGTTAATGATACTGAATCAGAAAACAAAACAAATGCCACAAAATATCAGAGCCTGTTTTGGAATGGTTCTCAGTCAAAGGTCAGAATCGTGGTTCAGGAGGGCAACGAGATGGAAACAAAAAGAGGACGGCCTCGGCCATCCTCTCAAACTTGCCTGATATTCAGGACTTTCAACTTTCTGGGGTGGATGATGGGACTCGAACCCACGACACTCGGAACCACAATCCGATGCTCTACCAACTGAACTACATCCACCGTTCAACAGCCCGATTTATTCAATCGGGCTGCAAATATACAAATTAATTCTGATTTGCAAGACGTTTATAAGTATTTAACCTCCATTTGGCAAATTCTTCTGTCTTTGCAAAGAGTTCGGCAGCATTCTCAGGGAACGACTTCATAAGGGAAGCATAACGCACCTCACCTTTGAGGAAGTCCTGGAACTTGCTCCAGTCAGGTTCCTTGCTGTCAAGAGTGAACGGATTCTTGCCCTCTGCCTCAAGCATAGGGTTGTAACGGTACAGATGCCAGTAACCGCACTCTACAGCCTTCTTCTCCTCCAGCTGGCTGTGGCCCATACCGGCCTTCAGCCCGTGGTTGATACAAGGAGCGTATGCAATGATGAGTGACGGGCCGTCGTATGCCTCAGCCTCTTTGAGAGCATTCAGGAACTGGGCCTGTGAAGAACCCATTGCAACCTGTGCCACATATACATATCCGTAGCTCATAGCCATCATTCCGAGGTCTTTCTTACGGACTCTCTTACCTGAAGTGGCGAATTTGGCCACTGCACCTGCAGGAGTTGACTTGGACGACTGTCCGCCGGTATTTGAATAGACCTCAGTGTCAAGAACGAGAATATTCACGTTCTCACCTGTTGCAAGCACGTGGTCCACTCCACCGTATCCGATGTCATAGCCCCAACCGTCACCTCCGAATATCCACTGGCTGCGGCTTGGGATGAAGTTCTGGAGTTCAAGAAGTTTCTTGCAGGTATCGCATCCGCACTCCTTCATCAGAGGAACGAGCTTGTCACACACTTCACGGGTAACAGGGCCGTTGTTGCGGTTCGCAAGCCACTTTTCGAAGAGTTCCTTCATCTCAGAAGTGCAGCAGTTGCACTCGAGACCCTGCTGCATAAGGCTGGCGACAGTTTCACGTACACGGTCAGAACCAGCGTGAAGTCCGAGACCGAACTCTGCGTTGTCCTCGAAGAGGGAGTTCTGCCAAGCCGGGCCGTGGCCCTGTGCATTCTTGCAATATGGTGAAGATGGGAATGCCGCGCTGTAGATTGAAGAACATCCTGTAGCGTTGGCAACCATCATACGGTCTCCGAAGAGCTGGGTTATAGCCTTGATGTAAGGTGTTTCTCCACAGCCTGCGCAAGCACCTGAAAATTCGAACAGAGGCTGTGCAAAACCGAGATTCTTCACGTTCTGCGCCTTAGGGGCGACATCTTCCTTGTATCCGACGTTCTGGTGCAGGTAATCGAAGTTGGCCTGTTCCTTCTCCTGTGACTCGGCTGACTTCATCACGAGGGCTTTCTCCTTTGCAGGGCATACGTCAGCACAGTTTCCGCACCCTGTGCAGTCAGCAGGTGAAACCTGCATAGTGAATGTATATTCCTTGAATGCTGCAAGGCCCTGTTTGCGCTTGATTGAAGCAGGTGCCTTCTCACCCTCTGCGGCAGTCATAAGGAACGGACGGATGGCAGCGTGAGGGCAGACAAAAGCACACTGGTTGCACTGGATACAATTTGCTTCGTTCCATTCAGGAACCTCCACTGCAATGCCTCTCTTCTCGTAAGACGCTGTCCCGGCAGGGATTGTACCATCAACGAGATCACTGGCAAAAGTGCTTACAGGCAGGTCGTTACCATTCTGTGCAGTGACGATGTCAGCAACGTTGCGGATAAATTCAGGAGCAAGACGCTCGTAATTGGCGTTCACAAACTTGCCGGTCGCCTCTTTCCAGGATTCAGGGATTTCCACTTCGATGTAGTCACCTCCGCGGTCCACTGCCGCGTAGTTCATCTTGACGACATTCTCACCCTTCTTGCCATACGACTTGTCGATTGCCTTCTTCATATACGCAACTGCCTCATCGTAAGGGATGATGCCGGTAATCTTGAAGAACGCCGACTGGAGGATGGTATTGGTACGTCCGCCAAGACCTATTTCAGCAGCTATCTTTGTTGCGTTGATCAGATACAGCTTGAGCTTCTTCTCAACGATTGTCTTCTTGACGAAATCAGGAATCCTGTTGAAAGTCTCTTCGGTATCCCAAAGGCTGTTCAGCAGGAGAGAGCCGCCTTCCTTGATGCCCTTCAGCACGTCATACTTGTAAAGATATGAAGGAACGTGGCAGGCCACGAAGTCCGGGGTGGACACGAGGTATGGCGCTGCAATAGGCTGGTCACCGAAACGCAGGTGCGAGCAGGTATATCCGCCGGATTTCTTGGAATCGTAGTCGAAATATCCCTGGCAATATTTAGGGGTGTGGTCACCGATAATCTTGATGGTGTTCTTGTTGGCGCCTACAGTACCGTCGGATCCAAGTCCGAAGAACTTGCACTCGTAAGTGCCTTTCTTCACAATCGAGATCTCTTCCTTGAGAGGAAGGCTCTTGAAGGTCACGTCATCCACGATGCCGATTGTGAAGCCGTTCTTAGGCTGCTTCAGTTTGAGGTTGTCGAACACTGCAATGATCTGTGCAGGGCTGGTATCCTTTGAAGAGAGACCGTAGCGTCCGCCGACAATCATAGGAGCGTTCTCGCCAAGGTCGGCGATGATGCTCTTGATATCCATGAACAGAGGTTCTCCAATCGCTCCCGGCTCCTTGGTACGGTCGAGGACGGCAATCCTCTTCACGCTCTTCGGAAGAGCTCTCAGGAAATATTTGGCTGAGAAAGGTCTGTAAAGACGGACAGTAATGAGTCCGAGCTTCTTTTCTCCCTTGACCTCGGAAAGATAATCAATGGTCTCCTTGATGGTCTCACAAACGGAACCCATGGCAATAATCACGTCCTCTGCATCCGGTGCGCCATAGTAGTCGAAAGGAAGGTAATGACGACCGGTCAGTTCGCTGATCTCACCCATATAGCGGGCTACGATATCCGGAACAGCGTCATAGTATGGATTGGATGCCTCGCGAGCCTGGAAGTAAACGTCAGGGTTCTGGTTTGTACCTCTGGTAACAGGCTTGTTCGGGTTGAGAGCCTTTTCACGGAATTTCGCGAGTGCCTTGTCGCTGACGAGCGGACGGAGGTCCTCTGCCTCAAGCATCTCAATCTTCTGGATTTCGTGGGAAGTACGGAAACCGTCGAAGAAATGTACGAAAGGAACGCTTGACTTGATTGTAGCAAGGTGTGCCACTGCTGCAAGGTCCATCGCTTCCTGTACGGAGGCAGATGCCAGCATTGCGAAACCTGTCTGGCGGGTGCTCATCACATCCTGATGGTCACCGAAGATAGAAAGAGCCTGTGCTGCAAGAGTACGTGCAGAAACGTGGAAAACCGTTGGAAGCAGTTCACCGGCAATCTTGTACATATTCGGAATCATAAGGAGAAGACCTTGTGATGCGGTGAAGGTAGTTGTGAGACTTCCTGCCTGGAGAGAGCCGTGAACGGCACCGGCGGCACCTGCCTCGCTCTGCATTTCGGTAACTCTTACGACTTCACCGAACATATTCTTCTTTCCGAAAGCGGCCCATTCGTCCACAAGTTCGGCCATGGTCGAAGAAGGGGTGATAGGGTAAATCGCAGCGTGTTCACTGAAGAGATAGGCAACGTGCGCAGCGGCGAAGTTGCCATCACAAGTGATGAATTTCTTTTCTTTTGCCATGTTGATTATATTTGGATATTTTCAATTATTTCCTAAAACAAGCCCTTTTGAGGCAATTTAACGAGCCCCAAAATTACGCATTATTTTCGGCAAAAAGAAACCGAACTTGAAAATCTTTGATATATCAGTCCCGCAGGAACCTTTTAGAACTTGTTTTGATATGGTTCTAAGAACAGATTCTAGCTGAGTCCCGTTATTTCAGACTCGGGAGAAATCTTCTTGACAAGACCTTGGAGCACCGTACCGGGACCCACTTCGGTAAAGGAAGCGGCACCGTCAGCCACCATATTTCGGACAGTCTGAGTCCAAAGGACCGGAGAGGTCAGCTGCATCAGCAGATTCGCACGTATTTCCCCAGCATCGGTATGAGGAAGAGCGTCCACATTCTGATAGACAGGGCATCGTGGTGAAGCAAACGGAGTTCTGTCTATCGCTTCCGCAAGTTCGGCACGTGCAGGCTCCATCAAAGGAGAATGGAATGCACCTCCAACCTTCAAAGGAAGGGCACGTTTTGCGCCACGCTCCTTTATCAGGGCACAGGCAGCTGCCACAGCCTCGTTTTCTCCAGAAATCACTATCTGCGAGTCACAATTGAAGTTGGCCGGCACGACAATGCCTTCAACCTCCTTGCAGCACTCCCTTATGACGGACTCCTCCCCTGCCACTATGGCGGCCATAGTGCCCGGATTCAGTTCACAGGCTTTCTGCATCGCAGCTGCCCGCAAGGCCACAAGGCGGAGGCCATCTTCGAAAGTGAGTGCGCCGGCGGCCACGAGTGCGGAGAATTCCCCGAGAGAATGGCCGGCAACCATATCGGGACGGATGTCGGAGCAGGCCGCAGCAACGACAGAATGAAGGAACACAGCAGGCTGAGTGACGTCCGTGGCTCTCAGTGCGTCAGCATCACCTTCGAACATTATGTCAGTTATGCTGAATCCGAGTATTTCGTCCGCAGCAGCGAACATCTCACGGGCCTTGTCGGAAGAATCGAAAAGGTCCCTGCCCATTCCGGGGGCCTGTGCGCCCTGACCGGGAAAAACGTATGCCTTCATATTGTACTCCCGTGGGGAATCGAACCCCAACCTAAAGAACCGGAATCTTCAATTCTATCCATTAAACTACGGGAGCTAACCGTTCTGCAAATATATTGCTTTTTCATCACAATATGGCTATATTTGCGGATTGAATATAAATTTTTATCAATATGGCTCGCGAAATCAAATTTTCCCTTGTTTACAGGGATATGTGGCAGTCTTCAGGCAAGTACACTGCAAGAGTGGACCAGCTCAAGGAGATTGCCCCTGTGATTATTGATATGGGGTGCTTTGACCGTGTCGAAACAAACGGAGGTGCATTCGAGCAGGTACAGTTGCTTTACGGACAGAATCCTAATACTGCAGTACGTGAATGGTGCGCACCTTTCAACAAGGCCGGCATTCAGACCCATATGCTGGAAAGAGGTCTCAATGCATTGAGAATGAATCCTGTTCCTGAAGATGTACGTTTCCTGATGTATAAGGTGAAGAAAGCTCAGGGAACCGACATATCCCGCTCTTTCTGCGGCTTGAACGACCACCGCAACCTCAAGGGTTCCGTAATCGGAGCCAAGAAGGGGGGAATGATTTCGCAGGTTGCCCTTTCCATCACCTATTCACCGGTACATACGGTTGAATACTATATGGGTGTAGTGGACCACGTTGCAGAATATGGTTGCGACGAGATATGCCTCAAGGATATGGCCGGAGTGGGCCGCCCGGAATTTCTCGGACGCCTCGTCAAGGCCATAAAGGACAAATACCCTCACCTGAAAGTGCAGTATCACGGACATTCAGGGCCTGGGTTCTCTGTAGCCTCGATGCTTGAAGTAGCCCGTGCCGGTGCCGATTACATCGACGTTGCAATGGAACCTCTTTCATGGGGGAAGATCCATCCGGACGTTATAGCCATCCAGGCTATGCTCAAGGATGCAGGATTCCTGGTGAAGGACATCAACATGAACGCCTATATGGAAGCCCGCGCACTTACACAGAAGTTCATCGACGATTTCCTCGGTTACTACATAGAGCCGACCAACCACTTCAGCACATCCCTGCTCGTAGGCTGCGGCCTTCCTGGCGGAATGATGGGTTCTATGATGGCGGACCTCAAAGGCTTTATGAGCGCCATCAACATGTCGCTCCGCAATCAGGGCAAGAAGGAACTTTCTCTTGACGAGATGGTGGTTCTTCTCTTCAATGAAGTTGAATATGTATGGCCTCGCCTCGGTTATCCTCCATTGGTTACACCTTTCAGCCAGTATGTGAAGAACACTGCCCTTATGAACCTGATGCACACTCTCAAGGGAGAGCCTCGCTGGAAGACCATCGACCCTGACACAATGAACATGATAGTCGGCAAGGCCGGCAAGCTACCTGGCGAACTTGCTCCTGAAATCGTTGAGATAGTCAAGGAGAAAGGGCTCGAATTCTACACAGGCAACCCTCAGGACGCTTTCCCTGACGAACTTCCTAAATTCATAAAGATGATGGAAGATGAGGGCTGGGACCGCGGTCAGGACGACGAAGAGCTCTTCGAATTTGCAATGCACGAGCGCCAGTACCGCGACTACAAGAGCGGCGTCGCCGAGCAGAGATTCAAACAGGACCTTGAAGCGAAGAAGGCTGCCGCCGGTGCACCGATTGTCATCACCCGTCCGGTTGTTGAAGTCCCTGCATTCGATGTAGAGAAATATGTTGAGCAGCATCCTGCAGCGCAACCGATTCAGGCTGCCGCCGCCGGTACTCTCACCTGGAATGTCGAGCCGGCCGGCGAATCAATCGCCCCTGCCATCGGCACCAAGGTTGAAGAAGGCAAACCGGTATGCTGGATTCAAGCTTACTACGGTTTGGAGGAGTGCCCTGCGAAAGCTTCCGGCAAGATTGTTTCAATCAACGCCAAACAGGGCGACAGAGTCGTCAA
>JAGHVK010000089.1 GCA_018064345.1 Candidatus Cacconaster merdequi | reverse complement strand
ACATTCTTGCTCTTTCCATTACGCGACACTTTACGGCAAAGCCCTAAATCGGACAGGCAAGTAAGAGCCAAAGACACACTCTCATATGAATAAGGCATATTGTCAGCCATATCCCTTGCCGACAAGCCTTCAAGGCTTTCCACTTGAAGATGATAAAACAGAAGATACTGCGCAGATGGAGTCAGGCGCTTGGCATAAGCCGATTTTCGGATTCTTTCATTGGCTACAATCATCGGCAGATTGGCAAAGTTGTCAGACATGACAAAGAATACGTTCTTGTCAATCAGCCTCTGACGTTCGTATGCAGGGCAAGGCATAAGGATAAATACAACAGGTAGATTTAAGGCACTTCCGATTCTCGTATCTGCGAGTGCAAGATCTCTTGGTGTAGGTTTCTTTCCCTTCGGAACGAGAAACACCATCTCAAGTCCACGATACTCTCCGTCATAAAATTCGTATGACAGCGTATCTCCGACAGAGATGCCTTTCAACTGTCCTTTTCCTCTCTTGGATAGTTTTATAATAGAGCCTAATATGCTGATTTCAGTTATCATTGTAATATGTTTTGCTTCGTTTTAATTATGCCTTAAAACAATGCAAATCTATATAATTTTCTTCAATCATCCAAAAGTTTGACCACATTGGTTTTTATCCCCTTGTCAATTTCGCGGTAGCGGGAGAAGGCGCGGGATCACTTCCGGGTCGGAGGCATATTTGAACTGCGTTCTTGCGTCGGATTCCAGCCAGGGACGGAGAACAAGGCGTTTTGTCTCCAATTCCCGGCTGCATCAGTTGAAAGAGGAAATCTCAATCAGGTTTCCGTCGGGGTCAGCAATATAGCAGGTCCTTTGTCCCCAGGACTCGGTTACAGGTTCCAATACAGGTGTCGCGCCCATTTCTATGGCGTTTTGGAACTCTTTGTCAACGTCTGGAAAAGAAGGTACATCAAGAGAGATTTCCATTGTCCCGTTGATACTTTCAGGGTAAGTAAAGCCTCTTGACACCATCTTCTCAAATTCTTTACGCGGAAACAAGAGTATGCGCATTCCGTCAAGTGACATTTCAACATTGGGCTGCACACCATCCCAATCAGTTGTGAATCCCAATACTTTGGTATAAAATTCCACGATTCGTCTGTTGTCTCTTGTAAACAGAGCGATTGTATTGAATCTGAATCTTCTTGCCATAATTCTTGATTAATATGAGCTTGTCCGGGAACTGCAGCCCGGAGCAGATATTTCTTTACAAAAGGCTGACCAGAAAAAATCTGACCAGCCTTTCTCAAATTTGCATCGCGGCTTCTTAGAGCCTGTTGGAACGAATCCCGTATGCTACATCATTCCGCCCATTCCCGGGTTCATCGGAGGCATAGCTGGAGCCTCTTCCTTGATGTCGGCAAGAGCGCACTCTGTTGTCAGGAACATACCGGCTACTGAAGCGGCGTTCTGGAGAGCAACGCGAACAACCTTTGTCGGGTCGATAACACCTGTGCTGAGAAGATTCTCGAACTTGTCGGTGCGTGCGTTGTATCCGAAATCATCCTTTCCTTCCTTGACTTTCTGGACAATCACACTTCCTTCTTTACCAGCGTTGGCTGCGATGGTGCGTATAGGCTCCTCTATTGCGCGTGCCACGATGTTGATACCTGTAGTTTCGTCCTCGTTGTCACCTTTGAGACCATCAAGTGCCTTTGTTGCACGTACATATGCAACTCCGCCACCAGCTACGATACCTTCCTCGACAGCAGCACGGGTTGCGTTGAGAGCATCCTCCACGCGATCCTTCTTTTCTTTCATCTCAACCTCTGAAGCTGCACCTACATAGAGTACTGCCACACCGCCTGCGAGTTTTCCAAGACGCTCCTGAAGTTTCTCGCGGTCATAGTCGCTGGTAGTTGTTGAAATCTGTTTGCGAATCTGGTTTGCACGGTCGTTGATGGCATCCTTGTCACCGGCTCCGTTCACGATTGTGGTGTTGTCCTTGTCAATGACAACTTTCTCAGCCATACCGAGCATATCAGGGGTAGCGTTCTCAAGGGTGAAACCTCTTTCTTCAGAGATAACCATACCACCTGTAAGAGTTGCTATATCCTGAAGCATCTCCTTGCGACGGTCACCGAAACCTGGAGCCTTGACTGCAGCAATCTTGAGTGTACCGCGGAGCTTGTTCACTACAAGAGTAGTAAGAGCTTCTCCATCAACATCTTCTGCAATGATAAGAAGAGACTTGCCTTCACGTGCGATTGGCTCGAGAATCGGCATAAGGTCCTTCATTGTAGAGATTTTCTTGTCTGTAATCAAGATTGAAGGCTGGTCAAGGACTGTCTCCATCTTGTCAGGGTTTGTCATGAAATATGCTGAGATATAACCTCTGTCGAACTGCATACCTTCAACGACCTTTACTTCGGTCTCAGTTCCTTTTGCCTCCTCAACGGTGATGACACCATCCTTCTTGACCTTAGCCATTGCATCAGCGATAAGTTTGCCGATGTAGTTGTCGTTGTTGGCAGAAATGGTTCCCACCTGCTCAATCTTAGAGTAATCATCTCCAACTTCATTGCTCTGCTTCTTGAGGTCAGCTACGACAGCCTCGACTGCTTTGTCAATACCACGCTTGAGGTCCATCGGATTGGCGCCTGCAGTGACATTCTTCAATCCTACATTGATGATTGCCTGTGCAAGGACAGTAGCAGTGGTTGTACCGTCACCAGCCTGATCGTTTGTCTTGGAAGCGACTTCACGGACCATCTGGGCTCCCATATTCTGGAAACGGTCTTCAAGCTCTACCTCCTTTGCTACAGTCACACCGTCCTTTGTAACGTGAGGTGCACCGAATTTCTTATCAATGACTACATTACGTCCTTTTGGGCCAAGAGTTACCTTGACTGCGTTTGCCAATGCGTCCGCTCCTTCCTTCATAAGGTTACGGGCATCCATATTGAATTTGATTTCCTTTGCCATGATTTTTCCTCCTTTATGATTAACCGAGAACTGCTACGACGTCGCTCTGACGCATAATGAGATAGTCTTTTCCATCCACAGTGATTTCAGTACCTGCGTACTTCCCGTAAAGCACAGTGTCACCGACTTTAAGTTCCATAGGCTCGTCCTTCTTGCCGCTGCCTACTGCGACTACTGTTCCCTGCTGTGGTTTCTCTTTTGCGGTATCAGGAATGAAAAGACCGCTGGCAGTTTTGGTTTCTGCCGCTTTTGCTTCAATGAGCACTCT
Organism: Candidatus Cacconaster merdequi; assembly: GCA_018064345.1. GTDB lineage: Bacteria > Bacteroidota > Bacteroidia > Bacteroidales > UBA932 > Cacconaster > Cacconaster merdequi. Next base: position 51,907 of record JAGHVK010000089.1, on the reverse strand, counting down.
GTCTGCTAATGGTTTGATTGACATAATATGTAAATTTTAAACGTTTTTGTATTTTTGTTTGCGCAAAGGTAACGGCAAAATAAATGCCAACCTGCCCATTATGACAAAATGTCACTATATCTTTCTTCTGATTCCGGTAATACTTCTGTCCGGCTGCTGTCAAAGGCGTGATGACAAATCCCTGTCCGAGTATTCAGCATCTTCTACGGCGGGCAGAGCATACAATTTTGAAAGATATGCCTTTGGATTGGATTCTCTTCCTGCGGAAGAGGCTCTGGACAGGCAAAGGAAGAGGATGATGATTGACGATTCCACTCTTTTTCAAGAAGAGCTCGCCTTGCAGAATCACTATTTTTCCAACCCTAATTCTCCTTACAGGAATGAAGAGTATATGATTCCTGTGCTGGAAAGCTGTATTGAATCACCATTTGCCTCACAGCAGCAGAAGTTTGAAGCCCAAACTAACCTTCCACTGTTCAATCTGAACCGGATAGGAGAAGAGGCAGCGGATTTCTCCTTCACATTGAGGAGCGGACAAACTTCCTCGCTCTCTTCGATCAAAGCGGATTACATAATTCTGTTTTTCAGCAATCCTGAATGCGGAGACTGCCGGCGGATTACAGAACTCCTGTCGTCCGACGCTGCGCTCAAGCAGGCTCAGGATAACGGCAAAATTGTGATAGTCAATATCTTTCCTGATGATGACATCGACATTTGGCTGAAGTGTTCAGCAGATTATCCGAAAGAGTGGGTGAAAGGCTTTGCCCCCGGCATAGACGAGCCGTCCGCCTTTGGGGAGCAGCTTTACAATCTGCGTGCTGTCCCTTCTCTGTATCTTCTTGATTCTGAAAAAAGAGTTGTTCTCAAAGACGCTCCTCCGGAAAGAATCTTATCTAGAATATTCCGAAGATAGAGGATCCGCTGCCGGACATCGCCGCATACACCGCGCCCTCTTCGTAAAGATGCTCTTTGACCGAGGCCAATTGAGGGTATCTTGCAAATATTCCCTCTTCAAAATCGTTGAACAGTACATCCTTCCACTCTTCCATCGGGTGTGAAAGCGCTGTCTTCAAATCAATCTGAGGCTTTCGTGGAATGATTCCCGCATAAGCCTCTTTAGTGGAAACAAACACATCCTGAGGGAATACCTTTATGCTCCGCCCCGCAAGGGACAAGTCATAAGGATCAAGTATCTCCCCGCGACCGGTAGCTGTCATAGGGCGGTTGTATATGAAGAACGGACAATCACTTCCTATCCGTCCTGCATACCCGGCAAGAATCTCATCGGAAAGATTGAGGGAAAATATCTCATTGAGAGCCTTGAGAGTGAACGCAGCATCTGCGGAACCACCTCCCAGACCAGCGCCGACGGGAATATTCTTGTAGAGGTTGATGGCCACCGGTGAAAGGTCAAACTCATCTGCCAGAAGTCTGTACGCTTTTGTACAGAGAGTGTCTTCTATATCAAGATTGTAAACTTTCACTGAAAAGGTATCGGAATGAACCACTTCGAGAACATCGCAGAGGTCTGGCACAGGAACGAACAATGTCTCGATATTATGGTAACCGTCAGGACGTTTTTCTGTCACATAAAGCCCGAGATTGACTTTTGCGTTAGGATATACAATCATATTGTTGAGAATAGGTCGTACGAAGATACCCAAATTCTTCATTTTTTCAATAACTTTGTAAAAACGACAACAACTATGCGTACTGAAATATCATCGATAGGCAAGCAGAAGGCAATCGCCTCTCTACTGGAAAAAGCAGGATTCACAAACGAACATCCATTGACCATAACCGAAAAGGGAGAATGTGCGGCAGCACACAAGATAATGCTGGAAGGTATCGATTTCGACCTCGTTTACACACCTCTCAAGCACTTGGGTTACAAAGCCGTACTGAACGTCCTGGGTGATTTGTATGCTGCTTTCCGCACTCCGGTGTCCCTTTCAGTGAATCTGGGTATTTCCAAAAAACTGTACTTTGAAGATACGGAAGCCCTTTGGGAAGGAATCACTGCTGCCTGCAACGAGCACTCGATAAAACACATTTCCCTTGACCTGAATCCATCCGTCAATGGTCTGTGCATCAGCCTTTGCGCCTGTGGAGTCCAGAAGAGGGGGATTCTGGAGAAGATTCCTGCCTCAAAGAGTATGGACCTCATCTGCCTCAGCGGGCATTTGGGAGCGGCATATATGGGAATGCACGTTCTTGAAAGAGAGAAAGTTGCGTTTATGGGAACCGAAAAACAGCCAGATCTGAGCAAATACAAGGCGGTTCTGGCAAGTTACCTGAACCCGGAAATAAAGCCGGATACCATCAGCAGATTCATTGAAGCGGAAGTATATCCCGGCCGCGGTTATTTCCTCACCCACGGCTTGGGTGCAGCCATCCTCCAACTGACACGCGACACCGGTTTCGGAGCCAAGGTGTATGTCGAGAAAATCCCTATCTCCTCCCAAACTTTTGCCATGGCCGAGGAAATCAATATGGATGCTGTCACTGCAGCTATGAACGGAGGGGACGACTACAAATTCATTTTCACCGTCCCTATCGAAAAACACGATGTGATACGCAAGGATTTTCAGGATTGGGATATAATAGGACATTTGGCCAAGCCGGAAGTAGGAGCGGCACTTGTAACTCCTGAAGGAGCTGAACTTGAAATAAAAGCACAAGGTTACTAAAAACATTGGAACGATGAAACACTCTTTTTCGTTGATACTGGCTGCCGTTCTCTTTCTGTCCGCCGCCGGCACCCTTGCCTACGGACAGGAGCATAAACCTGCCGGACAGATGAAACGCTCCGTAAGAGTATGGTACAGCACCTATCTTGCAAACCAGGCACTAATGTTAAAAGGCGGGTCAAAGTACTACCTGTCCTCCGAATATTATCACTGGGACGGCGGGAGAATGAATTACATATACTGCGACTACTCTTCCGAGATCTCTGCTGATTGCTCGTTCGGTGCAGATTTCTCATATTCGTTCAGCAAACGGTTCACGTTGAACACCTCCATAGGTTTCACGCCTTTGTCTTTCACCAATTTCAACGTAATTCAAGGGACTTCGTACAAACACCGTGCGGCAGTTCTGATACTGATGCCTGAGGCAAGACTCAATTATATGAACAAGGATATGGTCCGTCTTTATGGAGAGGTCGGACTCGGGTTCGGATTCAAGATTGGAATGGACAGCTCCGTATTGTGTATTCAGGGACAATTTGTTCCGTTCGGAATTGAAGTAGGCCGCAAATGGTTCGTTTTTGCCGAGACCGGTGCAGGATCGTCATATTGCGGAGTACAGATGGGCGCAGGTTACAGATTCTGATTGAGCAAGGTTATGAGACGAATATTAGCATATACATTGTCGGTGGCACTTCTTGCAAGTTGCAGTTACCTTCCAAAGCCACAGTCACACCGCACTTCCTATGAAATAAGTTCGATGGCTGAGGATTTATGTTCCATCCCTACATCCTATGCCGTACTTGCCTTGAGCCAGGCGCTGCTGGTCGATGATTTCATCGGAGAGGATGATTCGGGAAAAAATCAGGAAAAGTACAGTTCCATATCTTATAATTACTACTACGGTACATATTCCATTGACGGCATAGGTTATCTGGTCACAGACGGACAGTCGATACGCCAGGAGGGTACTGAATGGCAGGTGAACATCTGTTCTCCGTATTCTGACAATGAAGTTATTCTGTCCTACGGCTTGACCTGCATTGAAGGCGGGTGGAAAATGACGAATAACTGTCCGAACTCTGACAACTACGGCTATTTTACATTATATGATGTAAGTCTTCTTGAATTCGAATCGATCCTCTTTCCTGACGAAAAGGACGGATACCCTCAATTATGTGTGACATTCACAGGAAAGTATGAAGAATTGCAAAACAACTTCAGGGCTGAATTCAGCAGCGGAGAAAAGGCTATATACACATCCTTCGGAAAGAGTTTTTCACTCCAGTCAAACTCCGACTATGAAATTTCATTCAGCGTCAATATGAAAGGTAATGCCTCCGTCAATTATTATCAGGAAGACAGATTGCTGGATTGGTGCAAGATAAGATGGGATGTGAACAAGACAACATTCCAGACAAGCCTCGACCGGTAGTTCCCGTCTTTCAGCAGCAGTTTTTCGAGCAGTTCCGGCAATGGGCGAACTCTCCTCTGAGGCGCTTCTCTACAAGCGACTGGAGCCTTTCCCTCAATTCCGGCACGGAAATTTTTTCAAGCACTTCAAAAGTGAAAGCCATCTGCTGAAGGAGACCTGCTTCAGAAGCAGGTATACCTCTTGTCCGCATATAGAACAATTCATCCTCATCAAGACGGCCTACGGTAGCTCCGTGACTGCATTTCACGTCATCTGCATATATTTCCAACTGCGGTTCCGTGAATGCTTTCGCATCGTCTGAAAGCAGCAGGTTATGGTTTGCCTGGTATGCTTCGCTCTTCTGGGCATCCGGCACCACTTTGATGATTCCATCAAAATGAGCCTTCCCTTTGTCATCAAGTACACCTTTGAACAACTGACTGCTCCTGCAGGAAGGAACCAAATGCACAACTTCCGTCGAATAGTCCATCAACTGTTCACTGTCAGTAAGATACAGTCCGCTCAAATTACATTCAGCGTGTTCTCCTTCCATCGATACTTTTATATCGTTCCGAATGACTCCTCCGTGGAGTGAAAGGAATACCATATTGAGAACCGATCCTTCCGCAAGGTGAATGTCGAACTTCGTGTTGTGCACGGCTCTGTTATGCTCGTTCTGCATAATCACGAACTCCACTACGGCATCTTTATCAAGAGAAATGCGAACATTCTCGTCCGTCTTGAAACTGTCCATAGTGAAAGTGTGTGAACAGAGAACAATCTTTCCGCCGCTCCTCTTTCCGAAATCGAAAGTCTCTGAGAATGAAAGGTCAAGATTCTCCTTCCCGTTACGGACACCTATTACCTGGAGCATACTGTCCATAATCTGCCCATCTTCAATCCTTATAGAAAGTGGTGCACCTCCCCCCTGTACCGAACCGTTTACAACAAACAGCTGGCGGGTATTCTTCAAAGGCACCTTGCAGCGGAACTCATCGGCAAGTGCCGGAGCGTATATGAAATCAGGCCTGCCCATTTATCAACCAATCGTAACCTTTACTTTCTATTTCGAGAGCCAGTTCTTTTCCTGCTGTCTTGATGATGCGTCCTTTGTACAGAACGTGTATCACATCCGGCACGATATAGTCCAGCAACCTTTGGTAGTGGGTTATCACAATCGTCGCATTGTCAGGGCGTTTCATCTTGTTCACACCTGTGGCTACAATCCTCAGGGCATCCACGTCAAGGCCGGAATCCGTCTCATCGAGTATGGCAAGACGCGGATCGAGCATCGCCATCTGAAATATCTCGTTGCGTTTCTTTTCGCCACCGGAGAAGCCTACATTCACACCTCTTCCGGAAAAACTGCTGTCCATCTCCACGTACGCCATCTTCTCACGCATCATCTTCAAGAACTCGGCGGGGGAAAGTGCAGGAAGGCCTTTCTGCTTCCGGTGCTCGTTCACTGCAGCCTTGATGAAATTCACATTGCTCACCCCAGGTATCTCGACGGGATACTGGAAACCGAGGAATATCCCGGTCCAGGAACGTTCTTCCGGTGAAAGTTCCAAAAGATTGCGACCCATATATGTAATCTTCCCTTCAGTGACCTTGAATGTATCACGTCCTGCCAGGACGGCAGAGAGGGTGCTCTTTCCTGAACCGTTCGGACCCATAATGGCGTGTACCTCACCTTCGTTTATCTCAAGGTCGATTCCTTTCAGTATCTCCTTGTCTCCCACCGAAGCGTGCAGATTCTCTATTTTCAACATCGGACTCATCAAGCTTTTCTCCTATATAGTTTGAACCAGTTTATCAAAGATATTATTCCGTTAATCAAGTAAAGTGCGCTTACGCAAGGCATGAAAACGTTGCCTACTGACAGATGCAGAATCAGCTGTGTCACGTTCACTACCAGCCAGACAATCCAGCATTCCCATTTCTTAAGTGCACCGAGAAGCTGTGCAAGAAGTATGAGGGCTGTAACGCAAGTGTCAAGATAAGGGTGAGGGTCGGCAGGAAACAGATGGTTTAGAGCCATTCCCCACAATACAGCGACGGCAGCGAAAGATAAAACTGCAATACATCTTCCCGTCCACGAGAGCATCGAGACTTTCAATTCCCCCACCTTTTCCGAACTCTCTTCGTCTGCTTTCGGATGCGTCCATCTGTAATGACCCAAAATATTGATAACCAACGATATTGGTTGGAGCATCATTGATGCTGCAAGATTCTTTTCCCGGAAAAGGAGGAAAAGAGCAGCGGTGTAGAGATACCCGACCCAAAAATTGTATTTGCTCCCACGACCCGCAAGGAAAACGCAGGTCAGACCAAGTACGGAAGATATGAGGTCCAACGGGTTCATCATCCTATGCTGCCTTCAAGGGATACTTGAAGAAGTTTCTGTGCCTCAACGGCAAATTCCATAGGAAGTTTGTTCAGCACTTCCCTCGCATAACCGTTTACAATGAGTCCCACGGCATCTTCTGCAGTTATCCCTCTCTGTTGACAATAAAACAGCTGGTCTTCACTGATTTTCGAAGTCGTCGCCTCGTGCTCAACCGATGCTGTCCTGTTGTCGGATTCGATTACCGGGAATGTGTGCGCCCCACATTTGTCTCCCAAAAGCAAGGAGTCACACTGTGAATGGTTGCGGGCCCCCGTGGCTCCCTTGAGAACTTTCACCATTCCCCTGTAACTGTTCTGACTGTGACCCGCCGAAATACCCTTGCTGACTATGCGGCTGCTTGTATTGCGTCCGATATGAATCATCTTCGTTCCGGTATCGGCTTGCTGGAAGTTGTTGGTGACTGCCACGCTGTAAAATTCGGAAACGGAATTGTCTCCCTTGAGTATCGTACTCGGATATTTCCAAGTGATGGCGCTTCCTGTTTCAACCTGCGTCCAGAACAAGCGGCTGTTCTCCCCTTTGCAGATTCCTCTCTTGGTCACGAAATTGTATATGCCTCCACGCCCTTGTGCATCCCCCGGATACCAGTTCTGTACTGTAGAGTACTTTACTTCGGCATCTCTTTCCACGACAATCTCCACTACGGCGGCATGCAGTTGGGCTTCACTCCTCTGAGGTGCGGTGCATCCTTCCAGATAACTTACGTAAGAGCCTTCATCCGCTACTATCAGTGTTCTTTCAAACTGTCCGGTTCCTTTGGCATTTATTCGGAAATAGCTCGACAGTTCCATCGGGCAACGGACACCTTTCGGAATATAGCAGAAGCTTCCGTCGCTGAACACGGCACTGTTCAAAGCACTGTAAAAATTATCCCCTGATGGCACAACGCTCGCAAGATACCTCCTGACCAGGTCCGGATAATTCTTCACCGCTTCCGAGAAAGAACAGAATATGATGCCTTTCTCTGCAAGGGCAGTGCTGAAAGTTGTCTTCACTGAAACGCTGTCGAACACAGCATCAACCGCAGTACCTGAAAGCATGCTGCGCTCGTGAAGTGGAATACCGAGTTTGTCAAATGTCTTCTCTATTTCAGGATCGACTTCCCGTTTTCCTTCCGGATTCCTTTTCGGAGCCGCATAATAGATGATATCCTGAAAATCGATATGAGGTATTTCAAGATGGGCCCAGGTCGGAACTTTCATCTTCTGCCACTGTCGTAATGCCTTCAAACGGAACTCAAGCAACCATTCAGGCTCCTCTTTCTTTGAAGAAATCAGGCGGACAATATCTTCGTTGAGCCCTTTCGGAATGAAATCCTGCTCAAGAATGGTTTCAAAACCGTGTTCGTATTCCGATGAAGTGAAATCCTCAATTATCTTCTCGCTCTGTTTCATCTTTTTTGTCGTCCTTCGTAACCTGACCGGCTTCCGCTGCAAAGATACAAATTTGATGCTTCTTTTGAAAAGGTCACAACCGCTCGCCCACGGACTTGGTCAGAAGAGATATTATGTATCCGACCAAGCCAACCCCGGCAACCACTGCGACAGTGTCAGTCCACTTTATTACCACTGGATAGGCGCTCACCACAAAATTCCCGGGCATTTTAACTATGCCGAACTTCTGCTGAATGAAGCACACCATAAGCCCGAGCAACAATCCCGCTGCAATTCCAAGAAGAGATATCATCCATCCTTCCCGTACAAAGATACTGCGCACAAGCTTGTCTTCCGCTCCCATCGAGCGTAGGATGCGGACATCATCCTGCTTTTCAATCATCAGCATCGAAAGCGAGCTGAAAATGTTGAAAGAGATGATTATCATCACGAAAATCAGAATCAGGTAAATGGCAAGTTTCTCATATTTCAGTAGCTTGTACAGCATCTGGTTCTGCTGCCTCTTGTCCTTGACAATGAATCTGTCTGAAAGAATACGCTCAAACTCTTCAGTAATGCTCTCTTTTGCAAAGCCCTTCCTGTCAAGCCCTTCCTGGTTCAGATATATTTCCGCACAGGTGGCCTGGGTGTCATATTCAAGGAGATTCCTCAGAGTGCGGATTGGCATGAACACATATTTCTGGTCAAAACTCTGTTCGAGTGAGACGATGCCTTCCGTGTACAGGTTTTCCTTGTGCAGTGAAGAGAGCGGGTCAAGAAGGTCTATGTCCGCTGTCCTGCTCGGAAAATATACTTCAACCGGTTCTATGAATGCGGGATTGGCTCCGAGTTGAAAAGCCAGGGTCCGCCCGAGCACTATCTGGTTCACCTCTCCAAAGGTAAGTTCAAAGGAGCCGTCAACCATATGGTCATTGAGTCCTGTAGTGGAAGCATACAGGCTGTCCACTCCTTTTGCTGTGGCCACAGCTGTCCTGTCACCATTCCTGATGAAGACATTCTCTTCTATCACAGGGCAGAAAGCCTTTACTGCCGGATTGGACGCTATGGAAACAAACGCTTCACATCCAGTGTCTATCGTTTTCCCTTCCGCAGGGAGAATCAGGACATCGGGGACGTATGTGTCGTTGAGGTCCCGGACTATCGAGTCGAATCCATTATAAATCGAAAGTATAACGACAAGAGCAGCACAACCTATTGCTATCGCAGAGGCGGAGATGACCGAAATGATGTTAATCACTCCCAACGACTTTCTGGCAAAGAGGTAACGCCTCGCTATGAAATTCGACAGATTCATCCAGGAACTTTCACTTCTTCAGGAGTTCGTCTATATGCTCCACATAATCGAGGGAGTCATCAAGGAAGAAGGTCAGTTCCGGAACAATCCTGAGTTGCTTGGCTACGAGACGTCCCAGGTCCCCACGGATACGTCCCTTCTCATCTTCCAACGTTTTCAGAACCTCAGCGGCCTTGGCAGAAGGGAAGATGCTGACATACACCTTCGCTCCGGAAAGATCAGGCGTCATCTTGACTCCGCTGACCGTAACCATCGCTCCACCATAGGCGGCCATTCCACGGGCACGTATCATTTCAGCAAGATCTTTCTGTATCTGTTTTGCAACTTTCAGTTGTCTTGTACTTTCCTGTTCCATTTCCTTTCTATTCGAATTTAAGGATAAAATAATTCTTCTTTCCTTTCTGAATAAGTATATATTTTCCGTCAAGAAGGTGATTTTCAGTCAGCTGAAGGGAGATATCACTTATCTTCTCCTTGTTCACGCTCACTCCGCCAGCTTGAATCATCTTGCGGCATTCTCCTTTTGAAGGGAATACGTCGGTGGTGACAGCAAGAGTTTCGATAATATCGCAAGGCAGTGAATCCTTTGGAATACCATATTGCGGAACACCGTCGAACACTGACAGGAATGTCTTTTCGTCAAGGGACTTGAGAGCCTCGGCAGTGCCTTTTCCGAAAAGCATCTCAGAGGCGGCCAATGCTTTTTCATACTCATTCTCCCCGTGAACCATAATGGTCACCTCCTTTGCAAGAAGCTTCTGAAGTACACGACGTTCCGGGCACTGGGAATGTTCTGCCACCGCAGCTTCGATAGTCTCGCGGTCAAGCATTGTGAAAATCTTTATGTACTTCTCGGCATCTTCGTCCGAAACATTGAGCCAGAACTGGTAGAACTGGTAAGGGGAAGTACGTTCTGCGTCAAGCCAGATATTGCCTTTTTCTGTTTTTCCGAACTTTCCTCCGTCCGCCTTTGTGATAAGAGGACAGGTGAGGGCGTATGCCTCGCCTCCGAGACTGCGGCGGATCAGTTCCGTACCTGTGGTGATGTTGCCCCACTGGTCCGCACCGCCAAGCTGCAGCTTGACTCCCTTATGTTCGTAAAGGTAGAGGAAATCGTAACCCTGAAGCAACTGGTATGTGAACTCAGTGAAGGACATACCTTCCGATGATTCCCTCGAAAGGCGCTTCTTCACAGAATCCTTGCTCATCATATAATTCACGGTTATCATCTTTCCGATATCACGTGTGAAATTGATGAAAGTGTAGTCTTTCATCCAGTCGTAGTTGTTCACCAGTTCCGCCTTGTTGGAAGCATCGCTCTCAAAATCGAGAAACCTGCTCAGCTGTTTCTTTATACATTCCACGTTATGGCTGAGAGTGGCTTCGTCCAGAAGATTCCTTTCCTGACTCTTCATCGAAGGGTCGCCAATCATTCCCGTGGCACCGCCGACCAATGCGTACGGTTTGTGGCCGCAATTCTGGAAATGCTTGAGTATCATTATACTTACAAGATGGCCTATATGAAGGGAATCCCCTGTTGGATCAATGCCCACATACGCTGCGGCAGGTCCTTTCATCAATTCCTCCTCTGTTCCGGGCATAATGTCGTGAATCATACCCCTCCATTCAAGTTCCTTTACAAAATTCTTCATATTGCATTCTAATTCTAAATTCAACAAACAAAAACTCTGCCTGATTCTTAGAACCTGTCAATCAAGCTTTCTTGCTCCATCAGATATCACAACATCATATATCTTAGGCTGATGACCGAACTTTTCAGCGAAAGCTGCCCTGACATCTGAAACAAAACGGCTGTACAGCTCTTCTTTCACGAGATTGATGGTGCAGCCACCGAAGCCTCCGCCCATCACACGAGAGCCTGTCACACCGTTGAGACGTGCAAACTTGTTGAGAAAATCCAGTTCCTCGCAACTGACTTCATAAAGTTTGCTCAAACCGAAATGGGTCTGGTACATCATCTCACCGACAATTTCGTAATCGTTCCTCTCCAAGGCATCACACACATCAAGTACTCTCTGAACTTCACCTATCACATACTCTGCACGGAGAAAATCTTCACTGGAAATCTCATCGCGCACTTCATCAAGCCACACGCGTTTGCAGTCACTCAGGAAATCAACCTCAGGATGATTCTTCTTTATGGCAGCGGCAGCCCTCTCGCAGGACTCGCGGCGGGCATTGTATGCTGACGAAGCCAGTTCGTGCTTTACGCAGGAATCCACAAGCACAAGCTTGTAACCTTTCGGATCAAACGGAAAATATTTGTATTCCAAAGTCTTGCAATTGAGACGGATCAGACTTCCCTTCCGTCCGAAGACAGACGCAAACTGGTCCATTATGCCGCATTTCACCCCGCAGTAATTATGTTCGGTGCTCTGGCCTATCTTGGCAAGAGTGAATTTGTCGATGCCATTTTCAAATATATCGTTGATAGCAAACGCAAAAGTGCTTTCAAGAGCCGCGGAGGAAGAGAGTCCGGCTCCAAGAGGAACATCGCCTGCAAAGACAGTATCGAAGCCCTTCACTACACCGCCCCGTTTGATGGTTTCCCGGATGACACCAAACAGATAGCAGGCCCACTGCTCCGAAGGTTTGTCCTCCTCGGCCATTCCGAATTCAACGGAAGCATCATAGTCAAGTGAGAATGCTCTGACCTTGTCAGTGCCGTTCAACTTGATTTCTGCGACTATACATTTGTCTATCGCACCTGGGAAAACATAGCCCCCGTTGTAATCTGTGTGTTCTCCAATGAGATTTATACGCCCTGCTGATGAATAGGTTCTGCCCCCCTCGCCATAGAGGGAAACAAATTTCTCGTGTATTTTTTCAGTATTCATAATTATGATGATTATTATTTATTTTCTGTCTTCGCAATTCTGTTCCACTGGATCAATCCATACACTGCGTTAGCAGTATAGAAGGAGAACATAATGAGCCACATCTCTGCATGCTCGGTCCCGGATATCGTAGCCGTCAGCCACTTTATCACTTGGAGTATGTCCAGTATCAGCCAGATATACCACTGTTCCGCAATTGCCTTGACCATCATATACATAGCGATTATCGAAGCTGCTGTCGTAGCGGCATCTGTCCACGGCTGGGCATCGCCTATGACAGGAAGGGCGAGAATCTTTGCCAGCAGAGGAAGCAGCACCGCAGCTATCGCCAGAAGGATGAACGCCATCCTCCAGGAAAGATGTCTCACATTCACCGTTCCGTTTGACCGGTTGCTGTTCTTCTTCCAGTTAAACCATCCGACGAACTGCATCGGAAGATAATATGCCACATATATTGCAGCGTCCGCATAGAGAGACGTCGAAAATGCCGTATATGCATATATGGCATTATATATTATTCCGAACGCGTAATTCAAGATGTTGCCTTTTGCGCACAACACCAGATTGACAATCCCTGTGCACACCCCTATGAAATCCAGAATGTCGATGTGTTTGTTGACGACAGCCATAATTATGCTCATCCCCACCACACCTGCTATCAGGAACCAATCGAAGAAATTGAATTTGAAACTCTTTCCCATAAAATCAATTTAATTTTACAAGTCTGTGCTGAACAACACTCCCATATAATTTGAGCCATCAAGAGTCCTTGCGTATCTGAAGCCCACCGAAAGATTCATCGACATATTGAACAGGTTGCCATCAATCATCCAGTCAAAACCATACGAAAGCATCTTCTCAGCTTTCTCTCTATCTTTCAGAATCCCTTCTTCTAGCAGAAGGGAGCGGTCAATCGCTGCATCCACAAAAGGAATCACTCTCATCCTTTTCAGGTAGCCTATCAGGAACTCCGCTCCGCTCACCGCGTATATCGGAATCACATAATCGGCTGAAAGCAGCGAATAATCAGTCAGAACCCTCTCTTCATAGCCTCTCGGCATCGATACCATATTTCCGATACTGCCATAATTGAACAAGGACTTCTGCCATTGGCGGGAGCAGGAGAGTCTCAGACCCTGAGTCGATGTGAAACCAGGGAGATAACCGTACAGATTGAAATAGTACAGTCTGTCGGAATGTGCCAGTGGAGAAGATACGCTGCGCATACCCAGATTGACACCGTATCCCCAACGGGGATATACGCACGATGTCGGATAGTCCTTCATCCTGTAATATCTGAAACTGCACCCAAGACTGTGATAGCGGGTCATATCACCTGTGTATATGACTTTGTCGTTGTTGAAGTTGTACTGTATCTGCGGTATTATCCCGACTGACCATCCGGAACGGCTGAAATCCAGCGGCAGATATACTTTGGCGGCAATTTCCAGTGAAGGAGAATCTATGTTGCTTCCCCTGTACCGGATTATGTTGTCCACTGCATCCAGATTGGTGACGGTGTGCTGTCGGTCATTGAAATCCACGGCGAGTTCAAAGACAGGATAAAGGCCGGAATAGTTGAAATTGAGGTGGCCTGCGTGGAAACCGTTGTGATATGAATAGCCTGCCGTCGTTACGGCCGTTCCCAGCAAATTCTGGGACATCATCATAACTCCCGGGGCGACTGTCCGGTTTATGTTCTCGAAACTCATCTCCATAACCCGGTCAATATTCACGTAGAGAGGAGCCCAGGAGTGTATGTGAAAAAGATTGGCCATCTTGCTGAAACGACTGCTCTCTTTCCCGTATACCGATTTGTACAGAATGGAATCTTCTTCAGCGGACATCTTCTTTGCTGCCTGCCGGGACTGTTCCGCCAGTTCATCGGCAAGGGTGTATTTGTACGGATTTGCGAAACTCTTCCGCACCTTCACCACGGAATCGAGCGACACCGATACCGGAGCGAATCCGTTCAAGTCGTAGTCAGAGTAGAAAAGCGTATTGGTTGCAGTGTCCACGCTCGGGGAAGATGTTCCGAACCGGGATGAAGTCACCCTGTCAAGATTGCCTGTGGACGGGTCAAGGAAATAAACATTATCGACACCATCAAGGTCACTGTTGAAAGAGAGGCCCTTCTTTCCATCCGAATTGAGGTAATTGATATTCGAAGGCTGGGGATCCACAATGGTCCTCCATCCATCTTCTTTCATTTCATAGATACCGATTCCGTCTTCAATTATGGCTGTCGCATAAATCTTACCGTCAGATACGGCAACTTCGACCAGTTGTCCGCCATCGGGTGCGTCTGCAACCTTTTCCGCTGTTCCATCCTCACAGTTCACCTTTACAAGTCTCGAACCGCCTTCAACCATATACTCCACGGCAAGAAGATATCCGTCTTCATCTGAAAGAGCAGGATTGAAGTAACGGCTGCGCTTTGTGATATCCGTTATCCTGCCTGATGGAATGTCATATTTGCGCAATATCGAAAAACTGCGGAGCGTCCATCTCGGATCAGGAACTATCTCGGCAAAGTATATACTGTTCCTGCCGTCATATTTGAGATTGCTGGTCTCCGATGAAATGTATCTGAGCCTTTTCTGATTTCCGGATGCATCGACCTTGACCAGCTGGCGTGAATCCCCCAGACCTGACTTTGTCATTATAAGCGAGCTGCTGTCCTGCCTGAAGATTTCGGTATATCTTGTAAACATCCGTCCTCTCTTTGAAACAAGGTCCTTCCTGGGTGAGAACGGTGCGCGCATCGCATCATCGGCTATCCATCTGTCAGCCTGTCCGGATACTGCCTCGCTCCACAGGGTCCTCGGTGCAAGTCCGGACACTGCCTTATGACTTTCCACATAATTCCAGAAAGTCTTCCACCACAATCTGGACTCGGTTTCGAACAGATCGCCATTTACGTGAACGTTGCCTGTTTCATCTCTCAAATGACTCGCAAAAAGATAACCAAAAGTGTAAATATTCGGATAGTACTTGTCATAAGCGCCCAACCTCCATTTTGTAAAGGAGTTGTACTCCCCTGAAATGAATGAGGTTCTGTAATGTCTGAGAAACCACGCGCTCCTTCCACGTCCCGAAGATGTAAAGTTAGTCTCGTGAAGCACCGCATCGCCTTCCATCATGTACGAATCGGAAAACAATGCCATTCCGGGAGCAGCGCTCTGCTCTCCGACCAGATATGAAAGAGCCTTGAACACTCCTTTGGTGTAATGCGTCATCTGACCTACGTGCCTTCCTTCGTGCAGTGCGAGCATCGTCTCCCAATTGCACGGGAAGAGAGGGTCATACATAGGAGTGGAGTAAATCTCAAGCCTTCGCGGAACCCAGACGGTCGCACCGTTGCTGCGCACCTCGTAAGGATGTATGATAATCGGCATATACGGAATGTCCACGTGGAGTTCTGCCCGGTTTGTCTCGTGTGTCTTCTCAAAAAGATACAGATACCTGCGTGCTATGGAATCCGTGCCGTCAGGGTATATCACTTTGTAATGGTCACCTTTTATCTGCCGCCAGGAAGCCGAGCCGGGGTCGTCACCCGTCATATTGTACTGAGCGAAACCGCACTGAAGCGAGAGTAACGCAGAAACGATACAAAAAAGTAATCTCGGCCGGTTCATAATCTTCATAAAGTTTACAAAGATAGCCAACTATTCGTATATTTGTAGAAATTACTTTATTTGATTGAATTATGAAAAAAACTGTTTTCTCTCTCGTTGCATTGATGCTATGTATCGTCGGTGCATCCGCTCAGAACGATTGTTCAACTTTCTCTTCAGCCGCTTGGGAGACCAGAACGGTAAGTGACGGCATAGTTCTAAAGCAATGCTCGTTCCAGGGAAATCTCTTTGACTCTTTCCAATATATCTCCGTCCTCGAGGTATCAGGAAGGAAGGTGGACATAATAGATGCTCCGGCTGAAACCTTGCAGAAGACTTCCCAACTTGCTGCACAAGCTGGCGCCGCAGCGGCAATCAACGGAGGATTCTTCAGAATGAGACCACCTTACGGCTCAATTATGTTCCTCAGGATAGACAATGAAGATGTAGCTGGCAACGGCAACGACATGGGCAGCGGAGACCGGTCACGCAGCACCCGCCAGACGGGAGCAGTGGCAACCTATGGAAAAGAGATGTTCATCGTCAAGGCTGATGCCCTCTCTTCCTGGGAGAAATATATCCAGGCTGAAGATGTACTCACTTCCGGCCCGATTATGAGAATCGGCGGTGAAGATGTGGATATTCCTCAAGTTGCATTCAACACGACACGCCATCCTCGCACAGCCGTCGGAAAGAAAGCTGACGGAACAGTTGTCTTCGTTGTGGTTGACGGACGTTCAAAGGGAAATGCCGAAGGAATGTCAATCGTCGAACTGCGCAGCGTGATGGAATGGCTCGGATGCAAGGATGCACTCAACCTTGACGGTGGAGGATCCTCTGCAATGATTATTGGCAGCGACCTTGTGAACTACCCTTGCGACAACAAGAAATTTGACCACGAAGGAGAAAGGAAAGTTGCCAATATCCTGGTTGTCCGCTGATGAGCGACGAAGATTATATGAAGGAGGCAATCCGTGAAGCGGAACAGGCCCTGCGCGAAGGAGAAGTTCCGATTGGAGGAGTTGTGGTATGCAACGGCAGAATCATAGCGAAGGCCCACAACCTGACAGAAACTCTCACGGACCCCACCGCCCACGCAGAGATGCAACTGATAGGGATGGCCGCCGAGCAGATTGGAGGCAAATATCTTGACAAGTGTACTTTGTACGTGACTGTTGAGCCTTGCCCGATGTGTGCGGCAGCCTTGTCCTGGGCACAGATAGGAAAGATTGTCTATGGCGCCGATGATCCGAAAAGAGGGTACTCTCTCTTCTCCCCTTCTCTGCTCCACCCGAAGACCATTGTGTCCAAAGGTGTTATGCAGGAGAAATGCGGCAGCATCGTTTCCGATTTTTTCAAAAATAAACGGCGATAATAAAATTATTCCTATATTTGCACCCCATATAATCGGTTTTTGAGATATGGTGTAATGGCAGCACTACTGATTTTGGTTCAGTCAGCCCAGGTTCGAGTCCTGGTATCTCAACGAAACAACTAACTTGCACCAACTGTGGAACCTCCGAGTTGCAATACATTCCTTAACGAAGAGAGCTCTTCTCCCGAGCCTCTCCCCGCTTGGTGTACCAATCATATAAATTTGTACAAACTTCAACCTGCCGGATGACCGGTGGGCCAATCCCTCATATATGGCACTATATCTTACAAAAGAACTTGAAAACGATGCGAGAATCTACGTTTGGGAAATAACCGAAACGGAAAAGGAATTGTTGGAGAACACCGCAGTTCCTGATGACGAGCTTGAAGAACTCACATTCATAAAGAGCGAGGCCCGTCGTAAAGAGAAACTCGCAACAAGAGCTCTTCTGAATGTGATATTCCCTGAGAAACTTTATCTCGGCCATCACGAGAATGGGAAACCATACCTTGAGAACAGTGCAACTGAAATCAGCATTTCCCACACAAACAGGTTTGTAGCCATCATTGTCCATCCTGACGAGGACCTTGGAATCGACATAGAATGTCTTGACAGGGATTTCACGGCCGTAGAGAAGAAGGCTCTCTCTGAGGAGGAACGTGATGACCTTTCGGACAAGAAAAGGACTCTTCAGCTCGCAATCTACTGGTGCGCCAAGGAGGCCATATACAAGAGGATGTCCATTTTCGGGGTTGATTTTGCGGAACAGATTGAAATAGACAAGTTCAATCCTCACGAAGATGGTGAACTTGACGCCGTTTTCATCCATAAGGACGGCACACAGGAAGAGTTGGAACTTGAATATGAAGTGTTCGACAACCACGTGATGGTGTGGGTGGTCGGCTAAAAACACGTTCCGTATTCCGTCAAGAGAAAGACAGGCTCATTGCTACAGGGCCTGTTTTATTTTTTTCGCAAGGACCGGGCCGGTCACAGAAGAGAGTTCTTCAAGCGTAGCTTCTCTAATCCGCTTCACACTGCGGAAATGTCTGATGAGTTTCTGTTCCGTGATTTCACCGACTCCGGGTATGGAACGTAAAGCACTCTCTACCTGTGACGCTGAACGTCTGTTGCGATGAT
The DNA here is from genome assembly GCA_018064345.1 of Candidatus Cacconaster merdequi. Taxonomy (GTDB): domain Bacteria; phylum Bacteroidota; class Bacteroidia; order Bacteroidales; family UBA932; genus Cacconaster; species Cacconaster merdequi. The sequence goes on along the minus strand of JAGHVK010000089.1, from coordinate 33,718 downwards.
GTGTGATTCCGAACCTGTGAGCCTCATCCCTTATGTGCATCAGGACACGCAGGGAAGATGAATTCTTGTCAAGAAACAACGATACGCTTTCTCCCGGGACAATCACTTCCTCCATTCTTTCCGCAAGGCCGACAACGAAGACCTTGTCCCTGATGCCAAGTTCCGCAAGGGCTTCCAAAGCAAATTTCAACTGTCCCTTTCCTCCGTCAATCACAATGAGTTGAGGAAGTTCCTCCCCTTCTGCGAGAAGCCGGGAATAACGTCTGTTGACTATCTCCTTCATCGAAGCATAGTCGTTGGCTCCGACTACCGTCCTGACAAGAAAATGACGGTAATCCTTCTTGCTCGGAATCGCATCCCTGAATACGACACAAGCCGCAACTGGATTGGTTCCCTGGATATTGGAGTTGTCGAAGCACTCGATATGACGCGGCATTTCACTCATTCCCAAATCCTTGCGCAACTGTTCCATAACTTTTTCGCTATGTTCGATCCTGCGTGGCAGCTTCTTTTCCTGGAGAAGTCTGTAGGTCTCCATATCGAGGATTCCGTGCCCGACCACTTTCTGCCTTTCGTGGTGTGCTTCAAGCAGAGTCATACGTTCTTTCCATATCTGAGCATCCTCAAAACGGAGGTCAGCGGAAGATTCCATCATTTTCTCCCTGCAGGATGCTATCAGTGAACGGACTCTGCCGCTCAGCAAAGCCTTGATATCTTCAATCTGCGCATTATACTCTTCCTCTGAAAAAAGGCCTTCGCAGGGAGCTGCACACCTCTTCAAATGATAATTGAGGCAACTCTTGACTTTACCGGAAGATATTGCGTCGGGGTCAAGGGAATAGGAACAGATACGCAACTTGTAGAGATTCCCTGCCAGATCCAGAATCTTTCTGGCATGTTGCACACTTGCATACGGACCATAATACAGTGACCCATCCTTGACGTATCTCCTGGTAAGCATCACTCTTGGAAAATGCTCATTCCGGATACAGATCCAAGGATAGGTCTTGTCGTCCTTCAACAGAATGTTGTACCTCGGCTGAAGCTGTTTGATAAGATTGTTCTCAAGCAGAAGGGCATCTTCCTCCGTCTCCACCAGGGTGTATTGCAAATCCGCAATTTTCTCTACGAGGGCACGTGTTTTCCGGTTCAGTTGCTCCGGAGGTACAAAATATTGCAGCACACGCCGTTTCAAATCCTTGGCCTTACCTACGTATATCACCGTTCCGGACTCATCCAGATACCTGTAAACACCCGGCGTATGAGGCAAATATTCTATTTTCTCTTTTACATTCACCTAAAAATACTATCTTTGCTATTTGGCTGAATTCAACCTGACTATGAAAAAAACAAAAATAATCAATAAATCCGACATAATGAAGGCCGTTGGAATGAAGGGCCCTCTCGGATGGATTGTTGCCTCTCTTGCAATGTGGCTGCTCGGCCTCAACAAAGTCAACAAACTGAACTCCCGGTTCCATGATTACAAGGGACCTGAATTTTCCGAACAGATAATAAAAGCTGTCGGTGTCAAATACGACCTCAACTCCAAGGATTTCGACAACATTCCACAAGATGGCCCTTTCATTACCATATCCAACCATCACATCGGCAGTCTTGACGGAATGATACTCAATTCCGTAATCGGGTCAATGCGTCCTGACTTCAAGATTCTTACCAATTTCCTGCTCACGATGATTCCTTCCCTCAAGGAAAACTTCATCCCGGTAAACCCTTTTGAAAATTCATTTGCTTCCCACTCAAGCCTGAAGGGACTCAGATTTGCCAAGGAACATCTTGAAAACGGAGGATGTCTCGGATTGTTCCCAGCGGGAGAAGTAGCTGCCTATCAGTATCCTAAGAAGAAAACAGCACTTAAAAGGCACATTGTGGAAGACCCTTTCTGGCCTGAAAGCATGATAAAGATGATCCGCAACGCAAACGTTCCGGTCATCCCTATCTATTTCGAAGCATACAACTCCAAGCTCTTCTATCTGCTGGCGAGAATCCACCCCATGCTGAGAACAGCAAGGCTCGTCCGGGAGATGTTCAACAAGAAGGGCCAGGTAATCCCTATGAGGATAGGAAAGCCTATTCTGCCGAATGAAATTGAAGAATACTCCGATAACGAGCAACTCGGTGCTTACCTGCGCAGCCGCGTGTATGCAATGGAGTACGAGTTCAACAATTCAAACGAAAAGCTTATCGCTCCTCCGGAGAGTGTTGTCCCTATTGCCCTGCCTAAGGACAAGAAAGCTATCTACAAGGAGATGATGAAACTCAAGGCTTGCGGAAAGCAGCTCTTTGAAACTGCCTCTTTCCGGTGCTACCTTGCATCCTACGAAGATATCCCAAACACTATCTTTGAACTTGGCCGGCGTCGTGAGGAAGCTTTCAGAGATACCGGAGAAGGTTGCAACAAAGATATTGATCTGGATGACAGCGACAAGTACTATAAGCATTTGATTTTGTGGGACTTCAAGCACAAGAAAATCGCCGGAGCATACCGTTTGGGCATCGGGAGTGAAATATTCGAGAAACACGGAGGTGTAAACGGATTCTATACAAGCACTCTCTTCAAGTATTCCCCTACATTTGCGAAAGATTATCTGCCTGACACTATCGAACTTGGCAGAAGTTTCGTCAGTCTGGAATATCAGAAGGAGGCCCTGCCTCTGATGTTGCTTCTGAAAGGTCTGATGTACAGCGTAATGAAATATCCTGATGCCAAGTATCTGATAGGACCTGTCAGTATCAGCAATTCCTACCCTAAGTTCTTGCAGAGCCTTATGGTGTACTTCATCAACAACAAGCATTCAGTGACTGACATAGAGAAAGCGGCTTATCCGACAACTCCTTTCACACCCGATTACTTGCATATCAATCCTAAGGACCTGCTCCGCAAGAAAATGGACAACATCGAGAAATTCGACAGATTCCTGCTCCGTCTTTCCCTCGGACAATACCGTCTGCCTACACTTGTCAAGAAATACATCAAGATAAACGCCCGTATCATCTGCTTCAACGTAGATCCGCTGTTCAACTACTCTCTTGACGGACTCATTCTGTTGAAGCTTTCGGATTATCCTAAATTCGAAGTTCTCTCGATGACTAAAGACATCACAAATATTCCTGAACGTGAGGCAATCCTGAACAGGTTCGGCTATTCGCTCAAGGAACCGGATCAAAACCGCTCCCTCCAAAAGGATTGCACCTCAAAATGCGTTTGATTGCCAGCCAGGAGCCTTTGAACAGCCCATATTTCTCCAAGGCTTCCAGCGCATAGGTGGAGCAGGTTGGCGTAAACCTGCACTGCCGGCCCAGGTATGGAGAGAGTATAACCTTATATACCTTTATCAACCGTACCGGCAACCATATCAGTAAGGATTGCACTGACGCTCTCCGAGATTCTTTCATATGATTCTATCTGGGGTGAGGTATAATAGAAAAAAATGTCAAATGATGCGCCTCGAAGAATGTCAGAATTGTGCCTGAATGCCTCCCTGATCCTTCTCTTGAGGAGATTTCTCTTCACAGCACGTTTGAAAAGCCTCTTTGGCACGGAAACTATGACATCTCCCTTCCCACTGATGAACGTTGCCCTCAGAGGATAACGGTAAATGACCTTACCATTCTTGAACAGGGACAGAATGTTGTTTCTGAGCATCGGAATGAAAGTCCTGACTTACTTGGCCAAGTATTGAAGCAAAGCCTCCGCTATTGATGGGGCTTCCGGTGACGGAGCTTGTATTTCCACCTTTATCCTGGCGTCCTTCATTGCTTTGGCCGTTGACGGACCGTATGTTGCGAAAAGAAGTTTTTCCTGTTTGAAATCAGGATAATTCTCAAGAAGGGACTTGACATCTGACGGACTGTAGAACACTACCAGGTCGTACCCGTTCAAATCAAGTGAACTGAGGTCGTTGTTCACGGTATGGACAAATACGGCGCTTCCGTGCTGAAGCTTTGCCTTAGTGAAAAGTTTGTCAATGTCAGGCTTGAGCGAATCTGTACAGGTTATGAGGAATTTCTCAGTCTTGTGCTTGGTACCGATTGCTTCAATTATCGATGATACTGTACCGGAACCGAAGAATATCTTCCTCTTCCTATAGACTATGTATTTCTGCAGATAAACAGCTATCGCCTCACTCTGGCAGAAGTACTTCATTGTCTCCGGGACGGCTACCCTCATCTGCTCGCATATTGAAAAGAACGCATCGATTGCCGTGCGCGATGTGAAAATAATGGCAGAATAGTCCAGAATATTAACTCTCTGGGACATGAAATCTCTGACAGATACCTCCTCCACCTTGAAGAAAGGGTGAAAGTCTATCTCCAGATTATATTTTGAAACCATCTCGGTATATGGAGAGGTTCCTTTGGGTTCCGGCTGCGAAATCAGTACTTTCTTAATTACCATTTGACAATATTACAGTTGCCGCGACAAATAACGGCAAAATTTCCAAACTGCAAAGATACAAAAACCACAATACAATGGAAAAGTCTGAATTCATAAAAATCTTTATGCTCTTTATCCAATAGGCTGAAAGACTTATGAGTGCACCTGCGAAGAAAACTGTCACAAAGAAATTTACAGTAAGGGAAGGAAATGCCATGTAAAGGATTGTCACCACAACGGAAAACAAAGCTATGACTATTACGGTGGAACCGCCGGCATACTTCATGGCTGTATAGAAATCCTTGTTGCAAGCTATCCACGACAAAACCGCTGTCGCTGTCTGCCTGAAAAGAATAAACCCGGCCATCACAGACAGAACCAGCCAATAATCTGCATGTTGCAGGAAAATTACAGAAAAGGAAAAGGCGGACAGGGGCACTGTGAAGAAAAAGGTCAGGATGAGGGATGTTGTCTTGTATTTGTTGCTGACGACCTCCTTTTCGTGGTTCGGCACGAACAACAGTCCCCACGCACTGACAAAACCTGAAAGCATCCTCGAAAAGAAGATTAACGCAAGAAAGGACAGGCACAGCAAAAAATGGAAGACAGCCATATCCCCGTAAGGAAACAGACCCCCTCCGGAACAGGAAAAATCAAAAGGTACAAGCCTGCTCCCGGGCCAAGGTGTCTGTAATAATCCTATGTCCGCTAACATCAGTTACCTCTTTTTGCCTTATATCCCATCTTGAGAAGCATATCCACGACCTTGTTGCGGAAATCTCCCTGAATGATTATCTCTCCATCCTTGACAGAGCCTCCCGAAGAACAACCGGCCTTCAACTTACGTCCGAGATCGGCAAGGCTGGATTCTGATCCGACAAATCCGCTTACGATAGTAACCTGCTTTCCTGCCCGATGTCTGCGGTCTATTGAAACAATCAACGAAGTCTTCTGAATGACAGGAACCTTCTCAGAGGAATCTGTTCCATCATTCTCTACAACAGCCATAGCATCAGGATCGATCCCGAAAGCATCCGCAAGTTTTTCTTTCCAGTCCAATTCGCTCAATGTCTTTGATTTTGTGCAAAGTTAAGAAGTTGTTTTGAAATGGTTCGCAAAAAAACTTACCTTTGTTGTTTTCAAAAGGAAAGTATCGCACAATGGAGAAAAATTTGTTCGACAGGATAAACCATATCGTTTCGATTGTAGTCCTCGCTTTTGCATCCACCGTATATCTTGCAACAATAGAGCCGACCACCAGTTTTTGGGACTGCGGCGAATTCATAGCCTCATCTTACAAACTGGAGGTAGGACATGCACCCGGCAACCCGGCATTCAATCTTTTCGCAAGACTCTTCACAATGTTCACCGACAAGGAGCACGCTGCTATGGCAGTGAATTCCTTGAGCGCCCTGTGCTCGGGTCTTACCATTTTCTTCCTTTACCTTTCAATCGTCCATTTCGGACGCAGGATAATGCAGATAAGGAAAAAGGAGATGACGAAAGGAAATGCCATCGCTCTTTTCGGAGCAGGAGTGGTCGGAGCCCTTGCATATTGCTTCTCGGATACATTCTGGTTCTCCGCTGTGGAAGGCGAAGTATATGCGATGTCTTCACTTTTCACAGCCGTCGTATTCTGGGCCATCCTCAAGTGGGAAGAGCAGTCGGACAGGCAATATGCGAACAGGTGGCTCGTCCTCATCTGCTTCCTTATGGGCATATCGATAGGTGTGCACCTGCTCAATCTCCTGACCGTTCCGGCGATAGTGTTCATTTATTACTACAAGAAACATCCGGAAAACATATCTGTCAAGAAATCATTCGGCATCCTTTGCGTTTCCGGTGTCATCCTTGCCGTAATACTTTTCGGCATCATCCCTTATCTTCCGCATCTGGCCGCATTCTTCGACAGAATCTTCGTAAACGGATTCGGAGCGAAGTTCAACGTGGGAGCGACAGTCTTCATGGTTCTCTTCCTGGCATTGTGTTTCCTCGGCCTGAAAATCTGCCGCAGGAAAGATAAGGCTGCACTCCACACCATCCTGCTCTGCTTTACGTCGATAGTGATCGGGTACTCTCTTTTCGCCATATCAATGATACGTTCCTGCGCAGGTACTCCTACCAACGAATACCAGCCTGACAATCCATACACACTCATAAGGTATCTCGGCAGAGAACAGTACGGGAGCAGTCCATTGCTTTACGGACAGTCATTCCTCTCACCATACGAAATCAAGGAAAAGGACTATTACACTCCTCTTGACGGCAAATACTTCAAGGCATCGAACGTGGATGCAACCTACCCTTCTTCCGTCAAGATGCTCTTCCCGAGGATGTGGAACGGCAACGACCAGAGATACATCAATTTCTACAAGTCATACTGCGATTCCTACAAGACAAAGAGAGCCGTTCTGTACGGACAGCCTCAGAACATACAGATGCCTGCGTTCAAGGATAATCTGAAGTTTTTCTTCGACTATCAGGTGAACTATATGTACGTCCGCTATTTCATGTGGAATTTTGTAGGACGTCAGAATGACTTCCATGGCCAGGTTCCTGGAGACCTCATCTCCGGCAACTGGGAGAGCGGTATCACATTCCTTGACAAACTGAGGCTCGGAGATCAGAGCGAAGGACCTGACATTTTCGTCAACAACAAGGGAAAGAACCATTATTTCTTCCTTCCTTTTATTCTCGGTCTGATCGGTCTGTTCTTCCAGATCAAGCACGACAGTCGGAACAGCTGGGTGACAGGCCTCCTTTTCCTTCTGACCGGTCTGGCGATTGTCGTATATCTCAACCAGACTCCGTATCAGGTAAGAGAAAGAGATTATGCTTACGCAGGCTCGTTCTACGTCTTCGCACTGTGGATAGGCCTTGGCGTACTCGCACTACAGGACTGGTTCGAAAATCTTTTGAAAAAAGAGAACAGTATCGGGGTAGCATCAGCGGCAACGGCTCTCGGACTCGTAATACCCGTTATCATGGGGTGCGAGAACTGGGATGACCACGACCGCAGCGGACGCTATACTGCAAGAGACCTTGCATACAACTATCTTACCTCAGTGGACAAGAACGGCATACTTGTCACTCACGGAGACAATGACACCTTCCCTCTGTGGTATGCACAGGAAGTTGAGGAGATTCGCACCGATATCAGGATAGTCAATTCATCACTGCTTGGAACTGATTGGTACATAGACCAGATGCAGCAGAAATTCTATGATTCGGATCCTCTTGTGCTGAGTATCCCTCGCAGGCAGTATCTTTACGGTACGAATGACTTCGTTCCTGTGGTCGATGCTGTGGATTACCCTATCCTCGCGTCGGATGCCATCAACGTGTTCAAGAATCCGAAGTATGTCACTACCAAAGGATCTGACTACATCCCATCACATACTCTCATCGTTCCTGTCAACAAGGAGAACGTCATACGCAACGGCATTGTCCCGGAGAAATATCAGGACAGAATCCTTGACAGCATAGTCATCAACATCAAGGAAGACCATCTTTCAAAATTCGACCTCATAATGCTTGATTTCCTCGCCAATTACGACTGGTCGAAACCTCTGTATTTCGTTTCAAGGGGCGAGACGAAACTCGGACTTGACAACTATCTTCTTTCTGAAGGATTCTCCTACAAGCTGATTCCTGTGGAAAAGATGGAAGATGAAGACATCCTGATAGATGAAGATGAGATGTATGACAGGCTGATGAACGTTTACCGCTTCGATTCCCTCAAGGATACCACCATCTACGTGGATTATCAGAACATTTATACTTTCTGCGCCGTCTCCCCGATCAGGGATATCTTTGCCGAAACAGCAAATGCATTGATTGACAACGGAAAGAAAGACAAGGCTATCCAGCTTCTGGACAAATGTATGGAAGTCCTCCCACAGAAGAACTTTCCGTACAATCTGGCATCGCTGCGCAGTATGAACGAATGGGCTCTTCTCTCAATATTCGAGAGTTATCTTATCTTAGGGGAAAAGGAAAAGGCAGCGGACCTTGCCGAAAAATTCGCTGATGAATGCATTGATGCGATGTTATTCTTCTCCACCTCTGTCGGACCGGGCGAGAACGATGTCCTGTCTGCCAAATATTCCGAAACTACGGTACAGCTTTACTTCTATATGGTGCGTATATGCGAGAATAGAGGGGAAAAGGAACTGGCCGACAGACTTCAGGCAAAGATTGACAACTTGTAGGCGTTTATTCCACTATCCTGACCTGCTCTTCGACAACCTTGATCTTTGATTCAAGTTCCTTTGCCTTTTGGACGGTTATGCTCTTGCCGTCCTGCCAGGCGACTGCATAAGCTCCGGGAATCTTGGCTTTCACCTGCTTCAACGCAGATGAAACCTCGCTGTATGTACGGAAGAGCCCCACGTAATAGATGTATTTGCCTGTTTTCTGACGCACTTCAAAGACAGGGCTGAACCCTTTGAGCTGGTTTTGTTTCACTTTTGAAGTCGTGACATAAATCCTCACCTGATAAACGATTCCTTTTGGAAGAGTATTGTCAGGAACGATGAACGATTCTTTTCCACTACGGAAAGTATAGTCGATCTCAGGTTCGACAACCTCCATCGCAAGAGATGGCCTCTCCCCGAATGAATGTTTCACAAATTCATACTTTCCGCCATCAGAAGAGGAAAGAGGAAGCGAAGCTACCGACTTTGCCTCACTTTCAGGAATCATTTTCCTGAGATAATTCTCATATTTGACTACATATATCACGACATTCTCCGGGCCGCACTCCCTGTTCGATGCAAATACAATATAGTTATTGTCCGGAGTATACGTGAACAGCAGGTCATCCTTGACTGAAGAGAACGGGAAGCCCATATTCTGGACAGGACCCCACTTGCCTCCTTCATCATCCCAACGGGATACAAATATATCGAAACCGCCCATCCCGAAAAGACCGTCTGACGAAAAGAACAGTTCCTTGCCGTCAGGAGATACGAACGGGAATATCTCCGTCCCTTTCGAATTCATATCCTGAACCGGCGGCACAGGTGCGCTCCACTCGAGCGAATCTTTTCTGAAGGTAGTGAATATGTCTCCCTCTTCCGAATAATAGTACCTTTCTGCATTGTGCGGAAACCAGTTGCCGTCAGCAGTCCATCCCTTTTCCGAGAGGTGACTGTACCAAAGGAAAAAATCTTTACGGGGAACCGTCTTCTTTGCCAAAACCCGAGGTTCGCAGGAAAACTGCAGCATCGACTGCCCGTTTTCTGAAAGCAGCATCTGCTTGAAAATATTCTCCTTCTCCTCCTTGGAAGCTGATGAAGAAAGCAGTTTCTCACACTTTTCCAAAGCTTCGGAGAAACGGTACTCGGAGTGGAGTCTTACAACATCATCAAGATTCTGTGCCACGGACCGGACACAGGTCAAACAAATCAGTGAAAGTAAGAATATGGCGCCTGATGCGTGTCTCATATTTAGTTGCAATCGAATATGGTAACAAAAATAGCAAAAATGAGGCAATATTCATACTTGGAACTTCAGTTTATCGGTCAAACCAAATTATTTTAAGGGATGATTCTAATGTTTTAATGAAAAAAATTGTATTTTTGCAAACTATTTTCGAAGTAATATCCTTTGAAATAATATTAATCTAAATTACTGACATATGCAAAGTAAAGGCGCCATCACATTTGTGGCCATTCTGATCGGTCTGGCTTGCGTGTTCCAACTTTCCTTCACAGGAATAACCGCAATCCAGGAAAACAAGGCTGCCAAGTATGCCGAACAAGTCGTTACGGCCGAGCAGCAGAAAGATTCGTTTGCCGAGGTGAAAGATCTTGACAAGGCATTTTTCCTTGATTCAGTCCGCACTTCAGCCAACAAGATTTATCTTGACAGCGTAGCAAACGAGAAAGTTTATTTTTCTTACACTTACAAAGATGTCAAGGAGAAGGAGTTGAATCTCGGTCTTGACCTCAAGGGCGGTATGAACATCACCCTTCAGCTCGACCTTGCAGACCTTGTACGCTCCTGCGCCCGTACAAAGACCACCGACCAGTTCAATCAGGCGATGGCCGATGCCCGCGCAAAAGCAGAACAGTCTCACGAGGACTTCATCACTCTCTTCGCTCAGGAGTGGGAGCAGATAGCCCCTAACCAGAGGCTTTCATTCGACATTGACCTCGACAAACTCAGCGGTGACGTGAAGAGCAAGGCAAAGGCTACCAACGAAGAAATCATTGAACTTCTCAAAAAGGAAGCTGAAAGCGCCATCGACAATGCATACAATGTGGTTGAACGCCGTGTGAACCAGTTCGGTGTGGCACAGCCAAACATCCAGAAGATTGCACGCACAGGACGAATCCTTGTGGAGCTTCCTGGTGTCAAGGAACCTGAACGTGTCCGCAAACTTCTCCAGGGAACAGCATCCCTCGAATTCTGGCAGACCTATAACTATCAGGAAATCGCTCCGTTCCTTCAGGAACTCAATGAAGAGATCCGTCTTCAGAACGAAGCCATCGCTTCTGCTGAAACTGAAGGGGAAGCCGCTGAAAACGTTGAAGAATCCGCAACCGATTCAACTTCACTCGAAGCACAGCTTGATGCAGCACAGCAGGATGCCAATGCTGAAGCTATAGCAAAAGCCAACCCTCTATTCAGCAAACTCCAGCCATTCGGTGGTAACGGTGCCTGCCTCGGTCTCGCACATTACCGTGATACAGCCCAGATCAATGCCTGGATTGCAAACAGCAAGGCCGCTTTCCCGGCTGACTTCGTTCCAGCTTGGAGTTTCAAGGCTTTCAACGGTAACGGTGTAACTCCTGACACCTATTTCGAACTCGTTGCTCTCAAAAGCATAGCTGGCAAGGGTGCAGTGCTTGACGGTGGTGTAATCACATCAGCAAGAGTAAACTACAACCAGATCAACTCAGCTGCTGAGGTAAGTATGACAATGAACAGCACCGGAGCAGCCAAGTGGGAAGTGATTACTGAACAGAACATCGGAAAGCAGATAGCAATCGTTATGGACGGTCAGGTTTACTCATATCCTAATGTCCAGAACAAGATTTCAGGCGTCAGCTCGATTACCGGTAACTTCACCCAGAGTGAAGCTGATGACCTTGCAACCGTCCTCAAGTCAGGTAAGCTCTCTACTCCTGCACGCATCGTCCAGGAACAGGTCGTAGGTCCTTCACTCGGTAGCATATCAATCAAGAAGGGTATGATTTCATTTGCAATCGCCTTCCTGCTTGTCCTCATCTATATGCTGGTATTCTACCGCAGGGCAGGTTTCGCTGCTGATATCGCACTCCTGTGCAACGTTCTCTTCCTGTTCGGTTCACTCGCATCATTCGGTGCAGTGCTCACACTTTCAGGTATTGCAGGTCTCGTGCTCACTATGGGTATGGCCGTGGATGCGAACGTTATCATCTATGAGCGTGTCAAGGAAGAACTCCGCGCCGGCAAGGCTCTCCGTCTCGCTATCAGCGACGGTTACAAGAATGCCTACAGCGCAATCCTCGACGGTCAGATAACAACAATCATCACCGGTATCATCCTCTACATATTCGGTTCAGGTTCAGTGAAGGGATTCGCTGCCGTACTGGTAATAGGTATCATCACCTCAGTACTCACTTCAATCTTCATCACAAGACTGATATTCGAAAGCCGTCTGAAACGCAACAAGAACATCACCTTCGACAGCCCTGCTACACGCGAATTCCTGCAGCATACCCACATCAATTTCATTAAGGGAAGAAAGGTGTCATACATCGTTTCAGGTGTCGTATGTCTCATCTGCCTCGTTTCAATCTTCACAAAGGGTTTCAGCCTTGGTGTGGATTTCAGCGGTGGCCGTACATATACCGTCCGCTTTGACCAGCCTACCACTCCTGAAGAGGTTCGCGCAGCAACTCTTGAAGAATTCGGCGAAGCTGCTGAAGTCAAGCAGTTCGGTGGTGCATCACAGATGCGTATCACAACCAAGTATCGCGTAAACGAGCAGAGTGTTGAAGTTGACCACGAAATCGAGGCAAAACTCTACAACGCTTTGAAGGACAAATTCTCGACTCCTTTGACACTTGCAGACTTCACCTCAACTCTTGAAAATCCTAACGGTATCGTAAGTTCAGACCGCGTTGATGCATCAATCGCAAGCGAAATGCAGCGTGACGCTGTCATCGCAGTCATCCTTGCCCTCATCGCAATCTTCGGATACATTGCCATCCGATTCAAGAACTGGACCTGGGGTCTCGGCGGTGTGTCATCTTTGGTACACAACTCTATAATCGTGATTGGTTTCTACTCTATCTTCAGCGGTATCCTTCCTTTCACTCTTGACGTTGACCAGACATTCATTGCTGCGGTATTGACAATCATCGGTTATTCAATCAACGACAACGTGGTTATCTTCGACCGTATCCGTGAATACAAGACCCTCTTCCCGAAACGTCCTCTCGAGCAGAACATCAACGAAGCGTTGAATGCTACTCTGTCACGTACAATCAACACATCTCTCACTACGTTGCTTGTACTCGTTGCAATCGCGATATTCGGTGGTGAAAGCATTCGCGGATTCTCAGTTTCTCTTGCACTCGGTGTATGTGTAGGTACTTATGCTTCAATCTTCATCGGTACTCCTATCATGTACGACTTGAACCGCAAGAAAATTCAGAAATCACAAAAGGCTTCAAAATAGCACTCTTTGAATATTGAGTCTGAAGAAGCGGTACTTCACGGTACCGCTTCTTCTGTTTTGGAGATTCTTGACAATCAATTTTACATCATATTCCCTCCAATGGCCGTAATAAAAAGGATTTTTTGTAAGTTTGCTGATTATTTGACAATTATGGTATGAAGCAGTACCTAGATTTGCTGAAATTCATCAACGAGAACGGAATTCTCAAGAGCGACAGGACAGGCACCGGTACAAAAAGTGTCTTCGGATACCAGATGCGCTTTGATCTGTCCGAAGGCTTTCCTTTGCTCACTACCAAGAAAGTTCATCTGAAGTCGATAATCTATGAACTTCTCTGGTTCCTTGCCGGTGACACCAACATCAAGTATCTGAAAGACCACGGGGTAAGCATTTGGGATGAATGGGCTGACGAAAACGGGGATCTCGGACCTGTCTACGGACATCAGTGGAGAAGCTGGCCGGCACAGGACGGAAAAACGATAGACCAGATTTCGAACCTCATCAACCAGATAAACAGAACACCTGACAGCCGCAGGCTCATTGTCAGCGCGTGGAACCCTGCAGAAGTGGACCGGATGGCATTACCTCCTTGCCACTCCCTGTTCCAGTTCTATGTCGCAGATGGAAAACTTTCCTGCCAGCTTTATCAGAGAAGCGGTGACGTATTCCTCGGCGTTCCATTCAACATTGCATCATACGCTCTGCTCACAATGATGGTGGCTCAGGTTTGTAATCTCCGTCCAGGCACTTTCGTTCACACCCTTGGTGATGCACATATCTATACCAACCATTTCGACCAAGTTGCCACTCAACTCTCCAGGACTCCCCGGAATTTGCCTGAAATGAAAATCAATCCGGAAAAGAAAGATATTTTCAGCTTCGAATACGAAGATTTCGAACTTGTAGGATACGACCCTTGGCCGGCAATCAAAGCACCTGTAGCGGTATAGAAATGAGCACTCTGAGTCTTATATGTGCAGCAGCCGACAATCTTGCGATCGGCTCCGGAGGAAGTATTCCGTGGCATATCGCTGAGGATTTCAAATACTTCAAGCGCGTAACAATGGGCCATACAATCATTATGGGCCGTGCCACCTGGGACTCAATCGGAGCGAAAGCGCTTCCGGGAAGACGCAACATAGTAGTAAGCAGAAGCTGTTCGGGAAAACCGAAGGAGGATGTCGAATTCTTCTCAAATCTGGAAGACGCTTTAGCTGCAAGTGAAAACGACGGCGAAGTATTCATCATAGGAGGAGGAACCCTTTACCGGCAGACCATAGACAGAGCTGACAGAATCTATCTGACAAAAGTCCATACCGTCATTGATTCAGCCGACACTTTCTTTCCTGCAATAGACCCCGGAAAATGGCGGGAGATCTCACACGGAGATATCCTCTGCGATGAAAAAAGCAACTTGAAATTCGAGTTTCTCACCTATGAAAGATTTATCTGAAAAAAGAGAGTCATTCGCTGGCTCGATGACAGCAATTATGGCTATGGCCGGATCTGCAGTAGGCCTTGGCAACCTGTGGAGATTCCCTTACCTTATGGGGGAGAATGGTGGTGCAACTTTCATCGCGATATACCTTCTACTGGCCATTTTCATTTGCCTGCCAATAATTCTGGTTGAATTTATCATAGGAAGAAGGAGCCAGAAGAACATCTACGGAGCATTTGAAGTCCTTGCACCGGGAAAGCCCTGGAAATTGATAGGCATCTGCTGCACTCTCGCCCCAATACTGGTTCTCTCTTTCTACAGCGTAGTCGGAGGATGGAGCATCAATTATCTGCTTAAAGCATTATCTTTCAGTTTTACAGGTGAAAACAGCAATCCGGAGTATCTTTCTTCATTGTTTTCGAACTTTGTTACCGATCCTTACAAGCCTTTGCTTTTCCATACCCTCTTCTTAGGAATGACAGCCGTGATTGTTGCCGTCGGTGTGAAAAAAGGCATAGAACGATTCTCAAAGATAGTGATGCCCTTGCTCTTTGTGATGATTATAATCATCGTTGTGAAAGCTGTAACTCTTCCCGGATCTTCTGCGGGGCTCAATTATATTTTCAAGCCTGATTTCTCAAAGGTGACGTCAGAAACAGTCCTCAAAGCTCTCGGACAAGCATTCTTCTCTCTCTCGCTCGGTTGCGGTACAATGGTCACATACGCCTCGTACGTTGGAAGAAAAGAAAATCTGCTCAAATGTTCTGCCGGTACCGTCTTCTTTGATACTATTTTCGCACTGCTTGCCGGTTGCGCCATAATGCCGGCTGTATTTGCTTACGGCATCAATCCTTCCGAAGGGCCGGGCCTCGTGTTCGTAACGCTCCCTCATATCTTTTCTCAAATGACTGCCGGAGGCCCTGTTGCCATTATTTTCTTCTTCTCGTTGCTGATAGCCGCTCTGACCTCATCAATTTCTCTTCTGGAAGTATTGACAGCTCTTTTGACTGAAGAATTACATCTGAAGAGGACTTGGGCAGTAGTCATATCCTTCTTCCTTTTCTGGATTCTTGGAGCCGCCTGCTCTCTATCACAAGGTGTTCTTTCCGATGTCCTGGTTTTCGGCAAGAATATCTTTGATTTGTTCGACTACATCTCTGCAAACATACTGATGCTTGCAGGAGGTCTTTTACTTACCATCTTCGTAGGATGGGCCCTTGGAAAGAAAGTCATTCGTGAAGAGCTGACGAACGACGGCAGTCTTCGCGTGCCTCCCGTTCTGCTCCAGACGATTGTTTTCCTTATACGTTACGTAGCACCTGCCGCCATCATCGCCATATTCATTTTCCAGACGATTTCCTAAAGCCTTCACTGTCGCCAGACTTCAGGATTATCGGCAGGTGATCTGAAAGACCTCCGTTGTACCTTGGTCCAATGTATGTCCTGCGAGGCTTCTTCCCAATATAAGCCCTGTCATCCTCCAAAAGGAACGGCGGACTGTATATCGATGATTCGGCATTGAGATTATGTGTGACAAACTTGTCTATTGTCTCCCATACTCCCTGGAATTTAATAGTACCGCTGTCAGAAGAGACAGGTCCATCATTGAAATCCCCCATGACCACTATCTTTGCAGCGTGAGATCCTTCAATTATCGAATCCACACATCTGTTCAGAATAGACAACGCAGAATCACGACGGACAGAAGAGGCTTTCCGGCCCCCGAGCTTGGATGGAAGATGAACCACCACAACGTGCAGAGTATCTCCAAGCCTATGTCTGAGAGTCACATACAATATATCTCTCGTATGAAAGGACTCTACCCGCAACGAATCAACTTTGACCAAATTGAATTCTTCTTTTCTGAAAAGCAGAGCTACGTCAATTCCTCTTTCATCCGGAGATTCCCTGTGAACGTAGCCATAGTCAAATGATTCCAAAGGAGATTTCTTAACAAGCTGGCTTAGAACCAATCTGTTCTCTACTTCGGCAAGACCCACCAGCGAAGGCAGGGAACCATATTCGTCAGCAGTGGAGATTATAGTCTTTGCTATACCGTCTCTTTTGCGTTCAAAACGCTTCCAGTTCCAATGCTTCGCACCGGATGCAGTAAACTCATCATCATTTTTCTGAGGGTCATCGAACGGGTCAAAGAAATTCTCCACATTCCAGAACATTACCGTAATGCCCAATACAGCACAAATCCATCCCTTCATAACTTTCCTTCCATTCAGAACCTTTTGGAAAACAGGCTCCGGATGTCAAGTTACAAAAAAAGCGAATCTCAAGCAAGGAGATTCGCAAATAAGAACCTGTCTTGAAATGGTTCTAAATCATAAACCTGCTGTTTCTCTCTCTATAACAGACTCTTTGTCAATTCCACAAATTCCTCGACGGAAAGCTGCTCAGGACGGCAGTCGAGATATGGAATGAAGGTCGGCAGCTCGGGCAAGGATGCAAGAACCGGCTTGAGGGAGTTGCGTATAGTCTTGCGTCTTTGATTGAAAGTTGTCTTTACAACCTGTTTGAACAACGACGCGTCGCATCCAAGTTCCATACGTTGGTTCCGTGTGAGACGGATGACGGCACTTTTCACCTTCGGAGGCGGATTGAATGCACCCTCCCCCACTGTAAACAGGTACTCTATATCATACCAAGCCTGCAGCAGCACTGACAATATACCGTATGTCTTGGACCCTGGCTCCGCAGCAATTCTCTCTGCTACCTCTTTCTGAATCATACATACGACCTGAGGTACGGAATCAAGACAGTCGAGTATCTTGAAGAAAATCTGTGATGATATATTGTATGGAAAGTTGCCGATGATTGAGAATTTACCGTCAAACACTTTTTCAAGAGGCAACTTCAGAAAATCAGCCTCATAAAGCCCGCTTGAGAGAGAAGGGAAATGACTGAGAAGATAGCTTACGGATTCCGGATCTATCTCAACAACCTTGAGGAGGATATCCTCTCTCTTCAAAAGATATGCGGTCAGAACTCCCATCCCGGGGCCGACTTCAAGCACACTGCCACCACCCTGCAGCGCAGCGACAATCGACTGCGCTACAGACTGGTCGGTCAGAAAATGCTGTCCGAGATATTTCTTCGGTCTGACAGCCGGCATAAAGACTATTTCTCCCCTTTGATGAAATAATCGTACATTCTTGAAACGATATGACGATGAACACCGTCTGCCTTCGCTCCACTGTTTATTACTACAAAACCATACTTCTCTTCTGGATTGAAGAACATGGCGCTGCTCAAACCGTATGCACCACCGGTATGGCCAACCAGTTCCACGTCAGGAGTGAAAGAGTCATCCCACCAGAGTGTAAGGCAATAGTTCTCGTGTGTGTATTCGCTGCGAGGGCACTGCATATCCTTTGAAAGCTCTTCAGGAATGATACGGACTCCTTCCATAAACGGGCAGGCACCGTAATTCATATGCATCATCATATATTTCGCAAGGTCAATAGCGGAAATCTTCATTCCTCCTGTAGGAGAGAATACCGGAGTGTCCCTTCCCTGGATGTAGTTCGCAATTTTCTCGCTGCGAGGTTCGTATGCTTCATCCTGACGCACAAGTTCCCCGTTCTCATCTATGTCGTACAGCTGTGCGAAACGGCTTGCATCAAGGCTGTCAACACAATAGCCACCGTAAAGGCCCATCGGCTTGAGTACGTGGTTCACTACATACTGGTCAAAACGTTCTCCGCTGTAACGCTCCAGGATTGTTCCGGAAAGATTGAGGTTGAGATTGCAGTATCTGTAAGTGGAACCCGGCTTTTTGTCGCTGTAGCAATTGGCGGAATTAGGATTGGTTGCAGGGTCGATCACATCAAGGGTATAGTAGCCCTCGCGGTCAGTAAGGCTTGAGGTGTGGGAAAGAAGCATCTCAAGAGTGATGGTATCTTCCGGGAAGTTAGGATTGACCACAGGGAAACCTACAAGGTCGCTGACATTGTCCTTCAGGCTGAGCACACCTTTGTCCACCAGTTGGAGAAGGGAAGTGCAGGTGAAAGATTTACTGATGGAAGCGATGCGGAAAATGGTCTGGTCATCTATCGGTTCCTTGGTTTCAAGGTCCTTGACACCGAAATTGTGGTTATAGACAATCTTGTTGTCCTTTACGAGTACACAACTCAATCCCACGTTCTGAACAGAATCAAGGTATGCGCCTATCTCCTTTTCAAACGCTTTTTCCTGTGGATCCTTGCAGCCCGCCACCAGCACTACAGCCAGAATTGCGGACAAAATGAAAGTTTTTTTCATATGCTATGTTTTTACAAAAAAGTGCTTCTACCTGACAACGAAGTGATTATATGCCCATTATCAATTTATCAGACAAAGATAGCACTAAAAGAGAAAAATTCGGTATTTTTGTCAGTATGAAAGAGAAAAAGTCATCACAGGAAACCCCTATGCTCAAGCAGTATTTTGAAATCAAGGCCCAATACCCTGATTCCATCCTGCTGTACAGAGTCGGTGACTTTTATGAAACCTTCGGAGAGGATGCTGTTCTGGCAAGCAGGATTCTCGGTATTGTCCTGACAAAAAAGGCAGCAGGCAACGGCACCTTCACCGAACTTGCCGGAATACCGCACCACGCAATTGACAACTATCTTCCGAAACTGGTTACAGCAGGTTGCAAGGTTGCCGTCTGCGACCAGCTTGAAGATCCGAAACTGACAAAGAAAATAGTCAAGAGAGGGGTGACCGAACTGGTTACACCTGGAGTGGCATACAATGACAATCTTCTCAAATCCGGAGAAAACAACTATCTGGCCGCTGTTTGTTTTGACGGGAACAAGGCAGGCGTCTCTTTTCTTGACATATCCACCGGAACATTCAAGGTGGCACAGGGAAATTTCGAATACATAGACCTTCTGCTTGGGACAATGTCTCCGAAAGAGGTGCTCATGGAGCGTAGTTTCGTTGATGGTTTCAGACAGAAATTCTGTCATAAAGGGTGCATATCCCCTCTTGACAGCTGGCCGTTCGTATACGAATCCTGCCGGAATAAACTTTGCGGACAATTAGCCGTGGATTCTCTCAAAGGGTACGGAATTGAAAGCTTGCCTTTGGGAATATGTGCGGCGGGGGCTATTCTCTTCTACCTTGAAATGACCCGGCACAATGCCATCGCCCATATCTCATCCATATCCAGAATCGATGAAGGCGAATTCGTATGGATGGACCGCTTTACATTCAGGAATCTGGAAGTGTTCAATTCCCTTGCCGGAAGTGAAGGACGCTCATTGATCGATGTTTTGAACAGATGCTGCTGCCCTATGGGGTCCAGGATGCTTCGCGATTGGCTTTCAATGCCTCTGAAAGATATTGCCGAACTCAATGAGAGATACGATATCATTGATTCATTCATTGATGATGACTGCCTCAGGGATGATGTACGTTCAGAGCTGGAAAACATCGGTGACCTTGAAAGAATAGTAGCAAAAGCTGCCGCCGGCAAACTCCTGCCACGTGAAGCTCTCCAGATGGCCAGATCCTTGAAGAGCACTGCAATCATAAAGGAGAAAATAAAAAACACTGCATCACTTGACAAATGCAGCCGCGTACTGAATGACTGTACACAGCTCTGCGAACTAATATCTACAACTCTTCTGCCTGATGCCGCATCATCCCTCGGAAAGGGGGACGTGATAGCAAAAGGCGTATCCGAAGAACTCGATTCGCTGCGCAATACGCTTCACAACGGGAAACAGATTCTGCTCGACATTCAGACACGGGAAAAGGAAAGGACAGGAATAAGCTCCCTGAAAGTTAGTTATAACAATGTTTTCGGCTATTACCTTGAAGTACGCAACATGTACAAGGACAAAGTTCCAGAGGAATGGATCCGCAAACAGACGCTCGTAGGGGCGGAACGCTACATAACTCAGGAACTCAAGCAATACGAAGAGACGATTCTAGGAGCTGAAGAAAAGATTCTGGCCCTTGAATCCAGGATATATGGAGAACTTGTGACAGCCATACAGTCGAAGGTGAACATCATACAGAGCAACTCAAGAATCCTTGCCAGGATAGACATCCTTGCAGGCTTTGCTTCTTTGGCAAAGGAATGCAGATATTGCAGGCCTGTAATAGATGATTCACTTGTCATCGATATCCGGCAAGGAAGGCATCCGGTAATCGAAAGTATGATGGAAGAGGGAGAGCAGTATGTTGCCAACGACATCTACCTTGACAATTCCTCCCAACAGGTCATCATTCTTACAGGACCGAACATGGCCGGAAAATCGGCCTTGCTGAGGCAGACCGCCCTTATCTGCCTTCTGGCTCAGACAGGGTGCTTCGTCCCGGCAGACAGCGCGAAAATCGGAATTGTGGACAAAATCTTCACAAGAGTCGGAGCTTCTGACAACATTTCAAAGGGAGAATCCACCTTTATGGTTGAGATGCTCGAAACCGCAACTATCCTGAACAATCTTTCCGAGCGTTCCCTGATTCTCCTTGACGAGATAGGCCGCGGAACCAGTACCTTCGACGGAATGTCGATAGCCTGGGCCATAGCAGAGCACATACATAACCATATTTGTCATCCGAAGACCCTTTTCGCCACTCATTATCACGAACTGAACGAACTTGAGGAGATATACCCGCGGATTCATAATTATCATATCTCTGTCAAGGAGTCCGACGGGAAGGTCATCTTCCTGCGCACTCTCTGCAAGGGAGGCGTTGCCCACAGTTTCGGTATTCACGTAGCAAGGCTTGCCGGTATGCCTTCCGACGTAATTGCGCGCGCAGAAGCCAAACTTTCACAACTTGAGACATCCGATGCCGATTCGGCAAAGGATTCCGGAAAAAAGGGGGAAACTTCCTCTCAGGGAATCCAACTGTCCCTGTATCAGTTGGATGACCCATTGCTTCTCGATATCAGGGATGAACTAAAAAAACTGGACATTAACAAAATGACCCCGCTGGATGCTTTTGATGCAATCAGGGGACTGAAAAAGAAGATAGGTTTGTAGGGATGGATTTTTTCAGGGATTGGTTCCGCACGCTCCTTTCTGTTTTGGGAGTGTGCGTCGGCATCTTTTCGATAGTTGCCGTATTTACATTGGTGGATTCTCTTCAATCATCGATAAGGGATGGTTTCGAAGAATTTGGCTCTGATATGGTTTTCATTGAAAAAGAGCCGCTTGAGCCGGATTTGAATGAAGATGGCATCTTCAAGTGGTGGGAATATGTTTCGCGGCCCAACGTCAGCTACGACGAATACCGGTACCTGCGACAACATTCACAGACCATTGCCGCCGCTTCCTTCACCACAGGATTCGGGGATGTTACTGCCGTAGATGGGGATTGGACTGCCGTTGCATCAACACCCATAAGTGAGGGCCGGCCCTTTACAGATAAAGAATTGAGCAGGGGTGCACCTGTCGTGATTATCGGAAACAATGTCAGTGAAGAGATGTCCCGACACGGTGTTAATCCTCTCGGCCGCAATATCCGCATACTCGGCAAAAGTTTCACCATCATCGGTGTCTTCGATAAACGGGGCTCAAACAATGTCAGTACCATTGACATAGATAACGCAAAACTCATTCCTTTGCATTCAGCACGCTCTCTTACAGATATTTCCGTAGCAAGGAACAGAATATGCCTGTCCCCTCTCCCCAGCGTGTCTGAAAATGATTTCATTTATGAAACACGCAGGCTCGTCAGGCAGTACAGAAGACTCTCCCCGATTGACAAGGACAATTTTGCAATAAACAGGGTATCCTTCATAATTGATGAGATGGGTGAGATATTCTCTCTGGTGAACCTTCTCGGATGGATTGTAGGTACGTTCTCTCTCCTTGCAGGCGGTTTCGGGATTGCAAACATAATGTTTGTCTCAGTCCACGAAAGGACGCCTGAGATAGGCATTCAAAAGGCTCTGGGCGCAAAGAAAGGGAGAATCCTGCTGCAATATCTGAAAGAGTCGGTAGTACTGTCATCAATTGGAGGTCTGGCAGGAGTATCGCTGGTAAGAATTGCCACTGCATTCGCATCCAAGGGAGCCGTACCCTTACATTTGAATCTCTCCAATGCGATGCTTGGCCTCATCGTTTCCGTTATGATCGGTGCAGCTGCGGGAATGGCTCCAGCTCTGAAAGCAGCAAGGATGAGTCCCGTGACCGCAATCAATCACAAATAAAAAAGGGAGGCCGTCAGCCTCCCCTATTGTTTGAACGTCGAGAATCAATTAAAAGAATTTCGCTCTGTGGTCCTTGATGTCAGCTTCCTCAGCAAGCACGTTCTGAAGAATGCCTGACTGATACTGGGTTGTCCTTGAAGATGCAGTCTTGACATCTTCCTCAGAGAAGAAGCTTCCATTGTCGCTGTTGAGGACATTGAACACATACACGCCCATCACTCCTGCGACTGTCTTGAGTTCTCCAGGCTTTGCAGCAGCAACAGCACCGATGAACTTAGGATCCCTTACCTGATTCTGCATACTTCCGAATGCAACTCCGGTATTGTGGCTTACAGTAGTGTTAAGTGCTTCCGCAATCTCTTCCATAGAATTCATACCGGCTATCTTTCCCTTGATTTCAGCGCACTTGTTGTTTATTGCCTTCTCCGCATAAAGATAGTCACTTATCTGAGCAGAAACCTGGCTCAACGACATATATCCTTCCTTATATGCCTCTGTAAGAGCTGCAACGAAATAATATTTGTTGTCAACGACGATTACGTCAGAGACGTTACCTACCTTGGTGTTCTTTTCAAATGCCCAGCGGACAACTTCCCTTGCATTCTCTACTTCACCAATCCTGCGGGTACTTTCAACAATGCCATTGGCAGGGACTACAGGAAGATTCTGTTCCTTTACAATCTGTGCGAAGTTTTCGTATTTTCCCTTTGAACCATCGGAAAGGTCCGTTGCTTTCATAAGGAAATCACGGTAGGTCTCTTCTGAAGGAAGGACATTCTTAACAAAAGTAGCAAGCTGGTACTTCTTGTGAAGTGAAGTACGCTGGTCAGCATAGAGAACAAATATTGCCTGATTTGCTGTGCTCTTAATCTTCACAACCTTGTCATTTCCGTAAAGGACAGGTGAGAATTCCGACAGGTTGTTTGCAGCAAGGATTTCCTGAGTGAGCCAGCCCATTTCAGTAAGATCTTCCTTTGAAGAAGATTTTTTGAGTGTCTCCACAAAAGCATCGGCTTGCTCTTCTTCAGCAAATTGGAAAGCCTTGTAATATACGTTGACTGAATCAGCTACCATACGCTCGTCAACAAGACGTGCAACTGAGAAACTGTTTTCCTCAACGTGAACAGCACTGATACCACCCTTATCTCTAGAAACGGCCAGATCCTTGAACTCAGGTATAGAAGAAAGCTGATCTTCAGTATAATAGAAACTGTCCCACTTGTTGTCAGAATTGAGAGCAACGAAATTCTTGAGGTTGTCAGCCACAGCAAATTCTGCTGAAAGGTTGTCAAACTCTTCTCTTGCAGCATTTATATCATCCGTTGAAGGGACAACTTCAAACATCACATATTCGATACTGCGGTTTGCAGGCTGCTTCATCTGATTCTTGTGCGAATTGTAATATGCACTGATTTCTGATTTCGAAACGGTAACTGTGCTGTCCTTTTCAAAGCCCAGCGGAACAAAGACATAATCAACGTCGCAAGTGTTGTTGTTCTCTGCAATCATACGGGCTTTCTCGATTGCATTAGGTACGCAGCTGTTGGTAATCACCGAACCGTACTTTGCATAATACTGGCTGCGGAGAACTGTCTCCTCAAGAAAATTCCAATACCTGCCGGCATAACCTGTCTCATCAAAATCCACTGACTGGATGAATGAGGCAAGCCTTTCACGGCTGAAATTACCGTTTTCATCATAGAAGTTAGCCTGCTGCAAAAGTACAGGGGATATTGAAGAGCCTTGTGTAAGGTCCATCAACTCCTCGTCACACACATTGAAACCTGCTGCTTTTGCCTTAGGGATGAAAACCTGATTGTCAAAGATTGACTGCCACGCTGCATCACGGACAGCGCTCTGGCCTTGTTCGTCATTGACTTTTTGGCCTGTGATCTCCGCTATCTTCTGATAACGGTCATATTCTTCGTAAAAATCTTTGTAGGAAATGGATTCACCTGCCATCTCTCCTACCTTGTTCTCTGAAGACATCATCTCCACTGCACTGCGGAGTGTCTGAGGGTCAAGGATGAAAGAAAGCAATGCCACTCCTACGAGGACAGCTATCAGAATACCTAATTTGACGCGAATTTTCTCTAATACCGCCATTGTTCTGTTAAGTTTAAGTTATTAATTTTTGTGTTGTTTCTATACAATCTCCCAAAATGTCGGAAGGACTGCAAAAGTACACAAAAAATAGATAAATTGAAACTTATTTTTGAAGCTGCGTATCAGAACGCTTCGGCACGGGACCCAAAGCATTGAGGGTATCCAGAAACACGTCCCCGGAATCCCTCATAATGTAGTAATTTTCGAAAGGACGGAGAATTACAGTATTGCGGGCACGCTCATCAGAATTCATTCCATATCCCTGCATCATACCGGAATAAGACTCCAGCCGCACGTAACAGTCAGTATATATCCGCTGTTCCTCCCTGTTCCAATAAATGGTATCGGTAAACAGCGACTCGCCTTTTATGTGATTGGTCACAACCACATCACCGAAAGCACTCCAGGACTCACAATCCTTAGACGTTACATGCTTTGCCTGAAGAGCGTCAATGGTGGTCTCCAGTTCACCATCATCGGTAAATGCTTCAACGTGGAAACCGTCGGGATAAAACTCATAACTGCAATGTACAGAATCCTTGACGTAATCAAAACCCTGCATCACAGGTGCCTTCATACGCATTTCCGGATTTCCGTTATTTGTCTTCAGCACAGACATATCGTTCACCACCTGCTTCGGTACAACGGAAAAATCGTATGGTTCCACTGTCTGCTGCTTGCAGGACAAAAGCATTATGGCCACCGTAAGGGTGGCCATAAATGACACTGTATGAAATTTATATCTCAATTACTTGTTTGTTCTGACAATAGTGCTTTCGCGCATTCCGCCACAACTTACGGTATAACTGTTACCGTCAATTACATCGTACATGAAGGCATCAGCCTGATTAGGGAAATAACGGCGATATTGTGCAAGCAGTGTGTTTGCCTCTTCTTCAAGTGAAGGATCGGCATTCTTTGCTTTTGCCATATAATCCGCTGCAACCCAGAAAGGTGCTCTTACCTCAACTTCGTTGCCGGAGCATTTCGTAGAACCCCAAATAGTACCGATGAGCAGATAAGCCCTTCCTGCGTATGAAGGATCGAGTTCTGCGACAGCCTTTGCCTTTTCTACAGCAGCTGCATTCTTTCCACATTTCTTGAAATAGAAAGTTGCAAGTTCGAACGAGTACTCGGCTTTGAGTGCTCCTTCTTCTTCTGTAAGCTGGCTTATTGCCTGCTCAAGACTTTCAGCAGCTTTTGCATTTTCATCGTGTGATGAATAAAGCTTGTAAAGATAGTATGAAGAGGATGCACTCGGATCTATCTTGCTGAGAGCTTCAACTGTTTGAAGGAAGAGCTCGGTGTTTACGCATTCAGACTTCGCAAGCAGTTTAACCATACCTGAAAGCGACGCTTTGTCAGTAGGATTAGCCTGGAAACGAGGAGTGAACAAAGCCACAAGATTGTCGCAGGAAGCAACTCCGCTGTCAGCAAATAATGTCTCTACATCCTGCTTCGCTCCTGCCATTTCCCCACTGCCTGCAGCAATCTTCGCATCCATATAAGCAGAGATGGTGCTGTAATTGTCCATAATGGCATCAGCATCAAGCTTTCCATCCTTGAAAAGAGCCATAGCAGCCTGCATCTGCTTTACGAACACTATCGGGCTGGCTTCAGAACCAATCTTGCTGATAATGTCGGTAAGTGTTGCATACTGCTTTGCAGGGTCGTTGACATAGTTCACATAGTCAATGGCCTTGCTGTCCAAACTCTTGACATAATTCTTAGGGAAATTTTCTGCACGGAGGTCATGGAGAAGGAACAAAGTGTCCACAAGCTGTGCAACACGCTGAGGATCCTTGCTGTTCTTCTTTATTTCATAACGAATAATCTTTTGTCCGTGGATGAACATATTCTGGCTTGCCTTTGCCGGGCACAAAGAAAATGCTTTGCGCCAATATGGTGCGGCATCATCAAGGTTGTTCTGTTTTACGAGTTCAGAATAGTAGGAGAGATACTTGATACACTCCACGCTGTCCTTACCATATTTTCCCTGTGCGAAAGCAGGTACTGAAAGGACAACAGCCAGAAGGATTACGATTATTCTTTTCATCATTATAGTGATATTTGTTTTTTCAAAGTCTGCAAATATAAGAATTTAGAATCTGTTTTGAAACGTTTGACGCAATAATTGAGCTATTCGGCTCCTAATTGTAAAGATGTTTCAGGAACCAGATATCGTGAATATTGAAACTTACGTTCACAAGCACATATCTTTCCTTTACAAGATTTCCTTTCGAAGAGCCTCTCTGTCCCAAATCCACTCCGACACTTATAGCATTGAACAAAGTCGGAGAAAGGGGAAAACTTGCACCGAGTGTTATTCCGGTGGAAGATATCTGATTACCATCAAGACACATATAAGATTTCTCGTGATATACTCCTCCGCGATATGTTATCCTCTTGACATAATAACGTATATCGTATCTGTTCGGAATGAATTCGAACCCGGCACGGAAACTCTGCAGTCTGGCAGTGGTGAAATTGATCCCGGGTGTGCTTTCAAAAGTGGACTTGCTCCAATCCTGCGTAACATAGTCGAAACCGACCATCCATTTGTTCTTCTCCCTGACAGTTATACCCACTCCAATCTCCGCCGGAATATTGAATGCATCCATATTCTGAAGAGAATGGAAAAGTGTATCCGTCTTTGATTCGTTTACACCATACACATATCTGGTCCTGCGTCCTCCAATATTGTTACCAAGAGAATATGTAGCACCTATCACAGCTTCGTGTCTTTTTCCGAGAGGCTGTGAATACTGCAATCCGAATTTGGCGCTGAAAGAACTGACAAGATAATTCCATCCGGCAGTAATGTTGTTGTAATACGAAGAAGTAGTGAAAACAGCATCGGTATGGCGTGATATATTTCCGAAATAATACTGTCCGTCAACTCCTATGCTGAGCCTGTCGAACAAAGTCACGGCACCGCCAAGAACTGCCTGGTATATTGAACCTTCCCCATAATCAGCAAATTCAACGTCACCTACGTTTGCCAACACATCCTCATCTTTCTCTTCATTGATGAATTTATAGGAAATGGTGCTGTAAGGCGCGATACCCACCTTGAAAGCAGACTTCCTGGTGATAGGCATTGTTGCAACTATATCCCTCATATTAAAGGAGTTATGTGCTGATTTCAAGTTTCCTTGAGTATAGACGGAGTTTTGGTTGCCAAGCCCGAAATCCATCATGAAAGATTTTTGTTCCCTTTCAGTTATGGAAGCGGGATTGACTACATTGATGACGGAAGCATTCCTGTCCCCTATTCCGATTCCACCCATCGACAAATTGTAGGCAGTACCCGGACGGGAAAGATCGCCAAGACCGAAAATTGAATATGGGGTAAACCCTGTATCTCCATTTCCTGTCTGTGCGAAAGTTGAAAAACAACCTGCGACAAGAAGAGATGACAATACGGCAAATATCCTTCGAATGTTCACAACAACCCTATTTTACGATACAAAAGTACATAAAAAAACAAAGATTATACCAAAAAACGCTTAAGTATATCCAATGCAGTCCTGACAGAAGAGACTTTCTTAGCCATGATGTACAGCTTGTCGTTATGCTCACACAAGTTATATTCCCGGAACTCCTGGATTTTGTTCAATATATCTCCGAACATATTGCTTTGGTAGAAAGATGAAAGCCTGTTGGATACAAAATATGCCCGCATTACGTTGTCCTTGATTACTATTCTCTCCAGTCCAAGCTTCTGCGCAACAAGCCTGAGCCTTACTATATCCATCAGTTCAAGCAAAGGGACAGGCACAGGGGACCCGAAACGGTCAGCAATGTCGGACGCGAATGTCCTGAGCCTGTTTTCATCGTTTATACCATCCAATTCCTTATACAGCCTTATTTTCTCAGAAGGTACGTTGACATAATCATCCGGAATGAAAACCTCCAGGTCAGTTTCTATCTGGGTATCAATATTCCATACAGAATTATTCGAGGAGAGCCGTCTGACTCCCGCCTTTTCCGGCAAATCACCGTCAATAACTATTTCGTTGATTGCCTCCTTGATTATCTTCATATAGGTCTCATAACCCATTTCGGCCATAAATCCGCTCTGCTCTGCTCCAAGAAGATTGCCGGCACCTCGGATATCCAAATCCTGCATCGCTA
This sequence comes from Candidatus Cacconaster merdequi, assembly GCA_018064345.1. GTDB lineage: Bacteria > Bacteroidota > Bacteroidia > Bacteroidales > UBA932 > Cacconaster > Cacconaster merdequi. The sequence continues at coordinate 4,797 of JAGHVK010000089.1, read as the reverse complement.
TGTTGAAACCGCTTCCCAGGTCACTGAAAGCCTCGAGAGCTTTGATTCTGCGACGGGCATCTTCATTCATTGATGAAACCGACGGGACTATGAGATAGCAGTATGCCTTGACATTGCTTCTTCCCACACGTCCTCTCAGCTGGTGCAAATCGCTAAGGCCGAATCTGTGGGCCTGATTCACTATCATCGTGTTTGCATTCGGCACGTCTATTCCGTTCTCAATAATAGTAGTGGACAGAAGTATGTCATAATCGCCTTTTATGAACGACAATACCCTGTTTTCGAGCTCTTTCGGCTCCATTTTCCCGTGAGCCACACATATTTCGGCCTCCGGACATATCCTGTGAAGTATGTCCCTGATGGATAGAATGTCCTCCACACGGTTATGTACGAAATATACCTGACCTCCCCTCTCAATCTCCCGGCTGATGATATCAGCTATCATCTCCTCGTTGAAATTGACAACTTCAGTGCTTACCGGAATCCTGTTCGGAGGAGGAGTGTTTATGATTGACATATCCCTCGCACCGAGCAAAGAGAACTGCAGAGTACGCGGAATAGGCGTAGCGGTAAGAGTCAATGTGTCCACCGTACTCTTCATCTGCCTTATCTTCTCCTTGGAAGTGACTCCGAACTTCTGCTCCTCATCTATTATCAATAGTCCGAGATCCTTGAACTTGATATTTTTGTTGAGAATCCTGTGGGTACCTATTATGATGTCTATTCCACCATTCTCTATCTTTGTCTCTATTTCCTTTATTTCCTTCGCAGTCCTCAACCTGCTCAAATAATCCACCGTGCAAGGGAAATCCTTAAGCCTTTCCTTGAATGTCTCATAGTGTTGCAGTGCGAGAATTGTAGTAGGAACCAACACAGCAACCTGCTTCGAATCACATACCGCCTTGAAAGCGGCACGTATAGCCACTTCCGTCTTTCCGAATCCTACATCTCCGCAGACAAGCCTGTCCATAGGATGTCTGTTTTCCATATCAGCCTTGATTGCCTCAGTCGCCTTCATCTGATCAGGAGTATCTTTATATATGAAAGACGATTCAAGTTCCTGTTGAAGGTAACTGTCCGGGGAAAAGGCGAATCCTTCCGAATTCTGTCTTTCGGAATATAACTTTATAAGATCCTTTGCTATGTCCTTTACCTTGGACTTGGTATTGTTCTTCAGTGTATCCCAGGCCTTTGTTCCCAACTTGTAAATCCTGGGAATCTCCCCGTCACGTGACTTGAACTTTGATATCCTGTGCAAAGAGTGGATGGACACGAATATTACGTCGCCATCCTTGTAGATAAGCTTCACAGCTTCCTGTTTCTTCCCGCCTACATTAGTCTTGACCAATCCTCCATACTGTCCCACACCATGGTCAATATGAACGATATAGTCCCCTATCTGCATAGCATTCAACTCATTGATGGTCATTCTCCCGCTTCTTTCCACCTGCCTTCTGACCTTCAATTTATGATATCTTTCAAATATTTGATGGTCAGTATAATAACATCTTCGAGCCTTTTTGTCTATATATCCAAGATGAAGTGAAACAGGAAGGAACAATGGCTGCATGGTAACTCCAATGTCCCTCATAATCTGTTTGAGACGCAGAGTCTGTGAATCATTTGGAGACAATATCGTAACAACGAATCCTTCTGACTGCCTGGCAGTAATGTCTGAAGAAAGGATTTCAAAATTCTTATTGAATACCGGTTGCGGAGATATGTCAGAATCGTATGTCTTGCCGTCAGAATCTCTCAAATCCCATATTACAGCATCAGAAGGAATCATACTGCTGAACGAAACATAATCTTCTGGAGCGTAATTGTCATCAAGATCAGGATATATGTCAGCACTTTCAATTTCATAAGATTCTGAAAGCTGATTGTCAGGATTGAATCTTCTTACGGATTCTATTTCATTTCCAAAAAATTCAATTCTGTATGGCAGATTGTCGGAATAAGAAAAAATATCAACAATTCCTCCCCTCAAAGCAAATTCACCAGGTTGAACTACAAAATCAACCTTATGGAAGTTATTATTGAAAAGTACTTTCTCTATTTCATCCCTTACTACGGAATCCTCTTTCCTAAATTTCAAAATACTTTTCCTTACCAAATCAGGCTTCAATGCCTTCTCTTCTACAGCCTCTGTATAAGTTACTATTATCTTGGATTTTAACTTTTCTTTAGCGAGAAGTGAACGGGATATTTCATAAGAGTTGTTGTCCTTTGCTTCTACTGTCTTGTCTATTAAATTATTTTCTGACAGTGCAACAAGCGCTGATGTACGCTGAACTTGTGCAGTTGCACGCTTATACTCACTTTTTTCACTTGAGGAAGGAAAAAAGAATAAATTGTCCTCAACAAAGAAATTATCAAGATCGCTCACAAAAAAATAAGCATCCTTCTTATTGTCCAACAATACAACATTAAGGGCGCCGTTGTCAGCACCCTTTATTCTGTTGGCAATCAAAACAGCGTTAGCTGAATTATTTGATGAGGTCACCGAAACTTATCTTTTTATACAATTCAACAAGAGAGGCAGCATCCATCTTTCCATTTTCATATTGCTTGCTCATGAATTCTTCAGTGACAGAAAAATTAGATTTTTCCAAAGGTTTCAATCTTTGAATGTATCCGTTTCCATCAGAATTGAAAAGAAGAGAGAAATGAAAATAGTTCTTCGCATTGGAACGTTGATTTGAAAAAACAGAGGCACGTCTTTGCAAAGTTTCATCGCACATTCTGCAATTATTACCCTCCGACCCTTTGACCATAGGTGCAGGTTGATTATCACCGGCAGCCACGAACATAGGAACAGCTATTCCGCAAGGAGGATATCCAAGGACAGTCCACATAACGGTAAGAAGAGGATCCTCACCTTTATTTACCCCTTTTACCACTATGGAAGCACTAGTACTTCTTCTCGGAATGAAATCCTGATCTACAAACCATCCACCCATAACTGCAGAAGGATTATCTTTCAAATCGTATCCCAATATAGAATTGTAGAAACTCCTCGAAAGGTTGTCGAAAATCCATTGAGGAGAAAAATCACCACCTTTAATCCAATTACTGTATATCAAAGATTTGGCTGTGGCATATCTTATATAACCGCTTCCTTCATTGATGCGTCCGGTATATGAATGGTTAGTATAAATCAAAAAACCTTCAGGTGCCACCTTAGGGTCATTTGCATCAACTTTTCTCCATTCATAATTATTCACCTCATAATAGGCAGCACCTCCTTCCACGTCAATGACACCGAAATTGGCTTCCACACCAAGAGGCTTTGGCAGTCTGTCAAGAAGTTTTTCAAAATCCTTCAAGTTCCTGCAGCAGGACAGTGCCTTGTACATAATGACACCCTCCTGATCTTCCATATCCGCATTTTTCTCCTGAAGATTGTAAGAAGCTGTGTTCATTATTGAAAAACCTTCAGAATTGGTTCCAGTCCATACTTCACCTCCTTCGGAAGGACTGTTCACAAGTCCTATGAAGGAATATTTGCGTTCTTTTGAAACAGGAAAGAATTCAACTCTATTGTTCAACTCACCAGTATCACGGTGTTTCCATAACAAAGGTCTTCCATCAGGAGTTGATTTTCCTGTAAATATTGCTGAAGTACAAGCCATTGAAGGTATTGACTCTAATAGAATCAATAATATGGCACAAATGCTAAAATAACGTATTTTCATCTTTTCTGTAATTTATCCCGAGATGTTTGTATGCAAGTTCAGTGGCAACCCTTCCGCGGGGAGTACGGTTTATGAAACCCTCCTTTATCAAGAAAGGCTCATATACCTCTTCGAATGTCCCCACATCCTCACTTATTGCTGTTGCAATAGTACCGGCTCCTACCGGACCTCCATTAAACTTCTCTATAATGGTACTCAGTATCTTGTTGTCTATCGAATCAAGTCCTCTCTTGTCAATATTCAATGCATTCAGCGCAATTCTGGCAATATCCAAATCTATTTTTCCGTTTCCTCTTACCTGGGCGAAATCCCTCACCCTTCTCAAAAGAGAATTTGCAATTCTTGGAGTCCCTCTGCTTCTGAAAGCTATTTCATACGCAGCATCGTCATCTATTCCTATGTTCAGAATGCCTGCACTCCTCTTTATTATATTGAAGAGTACTGAAGAATCATAATATTCAAGATGTGACTGTATTCCGAATCTAGCTCTCAATGGAGAAGTAAGAAGCCCGCTTCTGGTTGTCGCTCCTATCAAGGTGAAAGGATTCAAGGTTATCTGCACACTTCTCGCTCCAGGACCTTTGTCAATCATTATGTCTATGGTGTAATCTTCCATTGCAGAATAAAGATACTCTTCAACTACCGGACTCAACCTGTGAATTTCGTCAATGAAAAGCACATCACCTGTATCCAGAGAAGTCAGCAAGCCGGCAAGGTCTCCCGGTTTGTCCAATACAGGACCAGAAGTGATTTTAAGATTTACACCGAGTTCTGATGCTACAATATGAGCGAGAGTTGTCTTTCCCAATCCTGGAGGGCCGTGAAACAATATATGATCAAGAGCTTCCCCTCTGAGCAGAGCCGCCTTTACAAAAATCTTGAGATTTTCAAGGACTTTTTCCTGTCCTGAAAAATCATCAAAAGTCTTCGGACGGATAACCTTGTCAAGGTCACCCTCTTTGTTTATAAGTTCAACTCTTGGATTGAATTTGTCCTCCATCAGATTCAAAAGGTTTTTCAAATTGAGATATCAACCGTTCAATATTAAATAATAATTTAATTATCTATTTAATTCTATTATTGATGGTGTTGATATTGT
>JAGHVK010000010.1 GCA_018064345.1 Candidatus Cacconaster merdequi | reverse complement strand
GAAGCGTCATTGGATATTGAAAATGGCCCTGTCGCAAAACTGGTGGTGTACCATACCTTCAAAGGAGATTATGTGATGGCCGTTATCCATCATTTGTTTGTAGATGGTGTAAGTTGGCGCGTCCTGACCGAGGATATGAATACGGCCTATCGTCAACTCAAGGACGAGAAGGAAGTAGAACTTCCTCTAAAGACCCATTCTTATAAGGAGTATGCGGAATCATTGGAGACTTATAGGAAAAGTTACGAGCTGCGGCAGGAAAAAAGCTATTGGGAGGGTGTGTTGTCCGATATGCGTAAATATCCGTTATCAGTAGGTAACGACTACTCACGCAAGATGAGCACAGTTGTCCGGCAAGTAAATAAAGATACTACTAATGCCATTGTGCACAATTCATCGAAAGCCTACAATACAACCATCAATGACTTGCTGCTCACAGCCGTGGGAAGAAGTTACACCAAGGTATTTGATGCGGAAGGACTGTCTTTGCAGTTTGAAGGTCACGGACGTGAGCCGTTCGGTCAGACGCCTCTTTCAACAGACCGTACCGTCGGGTGGTTTACCTCAATGTACCCCGTTGTGATTGATGGACTTACTGGTGATATCCGGAAAGATGTCAGAAGAGTGAAAGAGATATTGCACCGCATACCCAACAACGGCTTTGGCTTCGGCCAGTTGTTCGGCATTTCTCCAGAAGAGACTCCTTTGATGATTTTCAACTATATGGGAGATTTGTCGGAGTCCGGAAGTAACGATGGTACCGGGGCTCAATTTACGATGAGCGGCGATTTCTCTACGGGACTGCAAATAGCTCCGGAAAACTGTTACGGCTCAGATTTCTCTCTGAACATTCTCGTAGAAAACGGGCAGTTCCAGTTGCTCTTTACATATAATACCGCTCTTTGCGATGAGAGCAGGGCAAAAGGTTTTGTCGCAGAGATGGAATCCCAATTGGGCGCAATAGCACAGCACACCTCACAGATTTCCGTACCTGAACTTACTGCCAGCGATCTGGGAGAGACACAGTGGAGCGATGATGCTTTTGAAAAAATCTCCGGCGAATATGCGTCCCGGAACGAGATGATTCAGCGTATCTATCCTATTACGCCTATGCAGGAGGCAATGCTCCTGAAGCATATTTCCGAACCTGATTCGTGGGGATACCGACTGGTAAATTCTTTTGAATTGGATATTGTGCCCACTGAAGGTCAGTTGCGTGCGGTATTGGACAAACTTGGCAGGAAACACGAGGTTCTGCGTACCGCAATAATCCACGAGGGGGTTTATCCATACCGTCAGGCAATCATACAACGTCCTCTCGGTTTGAGAATGGTGGATTTAAGCAACAGTGCAGATCCATATGAGGAAGCAAGGAAACTCAGGGAAGACATACTTTCCCACGGTTTTGACTTGCAGAAGAAGCCTTTATTCCATCTGACCTGCGCGAAGATTTCAGATACCCGGAGCATTCTCATAACAGCTGTTCATCACATCATTGTGGACGGATGGTGTCTTGGAATCTATATGGGTGATCTGGTGAACTTCCTTGATGCAGAGGTCAAGGGTATCGGCCTTCCTGATACACAGATCTCTCCGGTCAATGATGGCGTTTACGAAAAGGCTGTCCGTGAAATCATTTCAAAAGATATGGACGCCGCACGCGACTACTGGCGCAAACTGCTCGAAGGATATGAGAATAAAGCGGAAATCCATTCTTTCGGTGTGGTTCCCGAGTCCGAGCGCAGTGACGCAGACCAGCAGCATATCAAGTTTGACAAGGCAACGACTGATTCTCTGTTTTCCCTTTCCTTATCGGAAGGTGCTACTCAAAG
>JAGHVK010000063.1 GCA_018064345.1 Candidatus Cacconaster merdequi | reverse complement strand
TTTATAGTATTCATCCAGCAGTGAATGCGCTGCCGTGAAAGGAGTCATCTGCCCGTTCCACACGGATTCTTCCGCCTGACTCAAGCGGATTTCCATCTTGTGATAGAAGTCGCCGAGAATCGCCGAATCGATGGTCTCTCTCATCCAGTAGTTGTTCTGACGGCGACGGCGGATGTCGAAGTGCCCGTTGGCCTTGACAAAGTCCACGTAGGAGAAAATCATCTCGAAAATCTCCTTGATACCGGTGCCGTTCAGTCCTGAATAGGTAAGGACCTGACGAGTCCAGCCACTTTCGGGAGCCGGGAAGAAATGGAACGCGTTGCGCAGCTGGATCGCTGAGAGTTTGCAAGCGTCCACGTTGTCCCCGTCGCATTTGTTGATGGCGATTCCATCAGCCATCTCCATTATGCCACGCTTGATGCCCTGAAGTTCGTCGCCTGCACCGGAGAGCTGGATCACCAGGAAGAAATCCACCATGGACTGGCAGGCGGTCTCGCTCTGACCCACACCTACAGTCTCGATGAAAATCTTGTCGAATCCGGCCGCCTCGCAAAGCAGTACCGTCTCCCTTGTCTTGCGTGCCACGCCACCCAGACTTCCGGCCGAAGGGCTTGGACGGATGAATGCATCCCTGCGCTGCACAAGGGTTTCCATACGGGTCTTGTCTCCGAGGATACTGCCTTTGCCGAACTCTGAGGAAGGGGCGATGGCCAGCACGGCCAGCTTGCCTCCGTAATTGTCAAGCAAGTGGACACCGAACTTGTCTATGGATGTGCTCTTGCCTGCTCCCGGGACGCCGCTTATGCCTATGCGTACCGACTTTCCGCTGAGAGGGAGGCATTTCTCGATCACTTCCTGTGCCTTGGCGTAATGGTCCGGATTGGTGCTCTCCACAAGGGTGACCGCCTGGGAAAGGACGGTGATGTCACCCTTTGATATGCCCTCGACCATTTCAGCCACCGACAGTTCGTTGCGGCGGAACCTGTTCCTGTTGAGATAAGGGTTTACTGCCGGCGGTTGAGCGATTCCCTCGTTCACCACCAGTCCCTTGTATGCTTTATCGTTTTCAGGATGTTCCATATTCCCGTACTTTTATAGTTTCGTATCAGCTATGCCCGCATCAGCGTTCAGCAGACGCGAAAGGGCGAACAACAGGTCGGAAAGACGGTTGAGGTACTTGAGAGCTCCGCAGCTGTCCTGATCGATACCTTCTTCGCGAAGGAATGTCACAACCCGGCGTTCAACCCTCCTGCATACGGTCCTGCACACCTGACACTGGCAGGATGCCTGGCTTCCGACAGGGAGGATGAAGCACTTGAGCTGTGGCAGACTCTGCTCAATGGAGTCGATCTCAGTTTCAAGCACCTTGATTTCTTCGGAAAACTCTTTTACAGACCCGGGGTATGCTATGGCTCCCCCGACCGCAAAAAGCTCCCTGATAATCCTTTCCAACAGTGGCTTGTAATACGAAGCTCTGCGGCTGGCAGGGATACTGCCGTCCGCAGAGCATAACGCATTCAGAAAAGAAAGTTGCGAGGTAAGTTCGTCCACATCTCCGTACGCTTCCACTCGGGCGTCGTCTTTGGACACTCGTTTCCCGTCCGGCAGGGACGTTTTCCCGCTTTCTCCTTTCCGGGTATAAAGCGACATTACTTCTTCTTTTCACAAAGTTCGGTGAGAATGCTCTGTGTGGCCTTCGGATGAAGGAAAGCGATGTTCATTCCGTCTGCGCCTGCTCTAGGAGCAGCGTCGATGGTACGGATTGACTTTTCGCCACACTCAGCAAGTGCATTGGCAACACCATCCTCTACTGCATAGGCCATGTGGTGGAAACCAGGACCTCTTGTCTCAAGGA
>JAGHVK010000014.1 GCA_018064345.1 Candidatus Cacconaster merdequi | reverse complement strand
ATCATCTTCAATTGGAAGAAGCCTGCACACTGGGCTCTTGATGCTGATGCTCAGAGGACAATGCCTGAAGGTCGTCAGTACCGCCGTTGGCAGCAGTGCTCACACGAGTACAACTACAACGCAACAAACCTCAAAGCTATCGGCGAGAAGGTTAAGCGCTACGATCCTAACGTTGTTCTTGATGATAATAAATCTTGGGCAACAAGAGACGATATCTGGTCTATCCACGTATGGTGGGATACTAACGTAGACTAGTTCGTCAGATATATCCATTGAAAAGGGGTTGGCCTGAATTGGCCAACCCCTTGTTCTTAGAACCTGTATTATTTCAGGCCTCTGGCACGGAGAAGAGCGTCAGGGTCCGGCTCGGCGCCACGGAAGCGTACATAAAGAGTCATCGGCTCTTCGCTTCCACCCATCTCAAGGATATTGTGACGGAAACTCATAGCAGTCTCGCTGTCAAACACCCCTTTCTCCTTGAAGAGTTCGAAAGCATCCTTGTCAAGCACTTCAGCCCATAGGTAACTGTAGTAACCGGCACTGTAGCCACTGTTGAATATATGGTTGAAATAAGTCGTGCGGTAACGCGGAATAATCTGGTCGATAAGGCCCATCTGTTTGCAGGCATCCTCTTCGAACTTTTCAATATCAATACCTTCCACTGATGAAAGTTCGTGCCATTTCATATCGAGAATGGAAGCGGCGCAAAGTTCTGTGGTATTGAATCCGCTGTTGAACACTCTTGATGCAAGAATCTTCTCCACAAGTTCGTCAGGGATGACTTCTCCTGTTTCATAATGGCGGGCGTAAGTTGCAAGGACTTCCTTGTCGAAAGCCCAGTTCTCGTTGATCTGCGACGGCAGTTCAACAAAGTCACGTGCTACGCTTGTTCCACTCACTGTTTCGTAGTTGCACTGGCTCAAAAGGCCGTGGAGTGCGTGTCCGAACTCGTGGAACATAGTCTCGATGTTGTCGATGCTGAGCAGGGACGGTGTTTCCGCTGTCGGTTTGTTAAGATTACCCACGTTCACGATTATCGGACGGACCATATTACCCTCAGCATCAACATACTGCTCGCGTACATTGTTCATCCAGGCACCACCGCGCTTTGACTCGCGTGGGAAATAATCTGTCAGAAGGATGCCGATGAACGATCCGTCATTGTCGGTAACCTTGAAGGCTTCCACTTCCGGGTGATATTTCGGAGCGTCGGCCACTGGCTCGAATTTGATTCCATAAAGCCTTGATGCAGTGTTGAACACACCCTCACGCACGTTCTCCATCTTGAAATATGGCTTTGTCTGCTCCTCATCAAGGTCATATTTTGCCTTGCGCACGCGCTCGGCATAGTAGAACCAATCCCAAGGCTGAATGGTGGAGCCGGCAGCAAGGATGCCGGCAGCAATATCTTCATCCATCATCTTCTGCATATCAACAACCTCTTCATTGGCACGGGAGACTGCATATTTCATAATATTTGAGAGGAACGCATCAACTGTCGCAGGGTCGTGAGCCATCTTGTCAGAAAGAATCTGTTCTGCAGGGCAGTTATAGCCGAGAAGTTTCGCCTTCTCTATCTTGAGTGCGAGAATCTGCAGCACCACCTCCTTGTTATCGAATTCGTTACCGTTGTTTCCACGGGAAGAATAGGCCTTGAACATCTTCTCACGCAAATCGCGGTCCTCGGTAGCGGCCATAACATCAGGGTATTCTGAAATCGCTACATCAAACTCCGACTTGAATGCGTTGTTCTCCTTGAGAAGGTTGTTGCCGAACTTGAGGCTGAGAGTCGAAAGCTCCACGTTGATTTCCTTCATACGTGCCTGTGAAGCATCATCCAGCCCGATTCCGTTCTTCTCGAAAGATTTGTATATCTTATCAAGAACCATTTCCTGTTCGCGTGTGAGGGAGAGAGCCTCCTTCTTGTCGTACACTGCCTTTATCTTTTCGAAAAGAGCTTTGTTGAATAGAATTTCATTCTCGAATTCCGAAGTCTTGACTGTGGCCTCCTCCACAATTCCTTCAAGAGAAGGGGTGATATCAGTCTCGGCAAGGTTATAAAGGACTCCGAACACCTTCGAAAGAATCTTTCCTGAGCGATCGTAGGCGGCAATCACATTTTCGAAGTCAGGTTCGGCTTCATTTGCTATGATTGCGTCGATTTCGGCCTTCTGCTGCTCTATGCCGGCATCAATTGCCGGCAGGTAGTCAGACTCTTCAATCTGCTCGAACGGAGGGATTCCGTAAGGAGTGTCCCACTGAGTGAGGAAAGGGTTTGTGCGGTTGCAGGATGTGATTGCAATCAGCATAATTGCAAGTAATAATATACGCTTCATACAGATAATATATTGTTTATTACCTATTTCATCGTGCGGTCTATCGCTGCTATGGCATCCCAGAGTTCAGGATGCTTCAATGTCCTCTTCAGTTGGAAGAAGCAGATGCCTTTTCCGCCAGCATCCTTGACTATCTGCACGAACATAGGAATATCCTCAGCCTTCGGCATAGTAATACCACTGTAGAGAACAGCTGGATTGCCTGCCTCTTTGAGGGCTTCGATTCCCTCTTGTGTTGCTGTTCCAACCCACTCGTCAGGCTTTGCGTACGAATGATGATATATCATCGGGAAGAGGTAATCTGCATTGCGGAAGTTTACCCAGTCCTGTCTTACAAGTTTCTTGGACTCTTCAGGGGAAGCAAATACCGCAGCAGATGAGACTTTGCCGCATTTTTTAATTTCCGCACACACCTCGCTTGCCATATTTGCGATGGCATCCCAGCGGAACTGCATCCATTGCTCGTCAGATGTAGGGTCTTCAAGTTCAAGAGGATCCTTACCGGTCTGCTCCTTGAATTTTGCTCTGCAAACATCACAATAGCAGCAATCCCAAAGAGGATAGACCTTATCTTGAACGACTCCGCGGGATTCGTGAAGTCCGTATGGAAGGATGGCGTCAGGGTAACGGATGAAATCGAGATGAATACCCGTAAGACCATCCACTTCAGCGAGTTCACGTACACGATCCTTCAGGTACTCGACAGACTCTTCGTGAGACGGACAAAGGAAACGGTAGTGTTCTCTGTTATACAATTTGACATCTGTAGCGACATTCTGACCGAGTCCGTTCACCTGATACCAATCCGGATGGAGTTCGCGAAGGTTCGCTTCACACCTGTTGGTGCTCCACATCCAGGCGTGAAGTTCAACACCATACTTCTTGGCGTAAACAGCTGCGTTCCTGAGGATGACAAGGGCAGCGCTGTCCCTGAAGGATGAGCTGTCCTGAAGAATTACCGGGTAACCGCCGTGGCATTCGATGAGGATACCCTCAATGCCGGTCTCAGCGGCCTTCTTGAAATAATTTTCCAATTCGTCCTGTGGCATATCGACCTTGCCTTCCAGCCAGGCATACACCTTGAACGTTTCTTTCTGGCATCCGGTGATGACCATCATTACGGAAAATGTCAGAACCAAAAGTTTTACGATAGTTCTTTTCATAGTATTGGTTTATTAATTCATCACAAAGATAATGCATTCATTTGAAAAAAATTTGCAGGAAAGAAAAATGTTACTACCTTTGCAATCCCAATCGCGGAAATAGCTCAGGTGGTAGAGCACGACCTTGCCAAGGTCGGGGTCGCGAGTTCGAGTCTCGTTTTCCGCTCCACAGGAGTCAGCAGAAATGCCGACTCCTTTTTTTTGTGCATCCGATGGAAGCTGCGCCGACTCGAACGAGCGAACCCGAAACCCCTTTGGGGTGGCTGCATATATGCAGCCGGGGATATCAATAGTCGCGAGTCTCTTGCGCGCAGCGCAAGC
>JAGHVK010000008.1 GCA_018064345.1 Candidatus Cacconaster merdequi | reverse complement strand
CCCGGCGCACGGCCACAGGTTGCTTATATTCGTGGATTTGAAATCACCCATGGAGCTATCGCCCAGACAATAGCACACGATTGCCATAATATAATAGCTGTCGGCTCGGATGATGATATGATTGTGGAAATGATCAACCGCGTAATTTCAATGCGCGGTGGCATTGCAGCCACGGACGGGAATGAAACCGTTGAGCTGCCGCTTCCAATCGGCGGTATTATGTCCAATCTTCCGGGAGATGATTTGTCCGATATCAATTTGAAACTGGAACGGACCGTCCGTCAGAGCGGATGCGTATTCAATTCTCCATTCATCACTTTGAGCTTCATGGCCTTGCCTGTAATCCCTGAAATAAAGCTCACAGATAAAGGGCTGTTCGACGGAAATAAATTCAGATTCGTCCAGGATTCATATTCTTCATCCCGCCCACGCGGATAATCATAGTTGTTTAGTCTTCGATAAATGTGGATTTCCTGAGATGAAATAATCGGGACAGTGTCGACTAATTGGATTATTATTACTAAATTTGTAAAGGTGAAGGTATGAAATTGTTTATTCTTATAATTGCAGCATTCCTGTCCAATCTTTTCTGTGACAGAGGTGTTCGTTGTGAGGATAGTCAATGTGGTTCAGTCGGTACAGTCGTAGAGTCAAAAGGGCAGGATCAAAACAATAACATTCCTGATTACAAATCTTTCGGTATCCTTCCCACCCGCACCGCAGGGTACACCGGTGAGAACAACAGCATCACATCATCTGTCAGATCCACAAACTCCGGCCGCAGGGTTCAGCCTTCCGGCAAAGCCCCTTTCCGTGTCATCAAGGACGGGAAAGTAATCGACAGACACAATTTCTACACATTCCAGACGGACTTGAAGCAATTTTCGTCCGGAATACATTCTTCTATCCGATATATCTATTCTATCTGTCAGCTGCTGATTTAGCCTATCCCCGTTATTTACCAGGGCTAAACAATATCAGTATCAACTAACAGAGTATCAGCAATGACAATCATTTTGCTGCTGGTCGGCCTGGGGCTCATAGTCCTCGGCGCAGACTGGCTTGTTGACGGGGCTTCGGCAATAGCCAGAAATGCCGGTGTTTATCTTTTTGTTAAACAATAAGAAATTAAGACATGGATACAATAACAGCAAAACACGTATATAAGTTTTCAGACATAGCGATATCCGGAGGTATCATCATCGCCGGGATACTGCTTTCGCTCCTCGTTCCGTCCGTACTCGGACTTGGAGTATGCGTCATACTGACAGGATTGTGCGTCTTCCCGTTCCTGAAGACCGGCTACAGAATCCCGGGACAGAAGGAGATGTTTTCTCACAAAGACTATCTTCTTCCTCAGGAGTGCAAATCTGGCATTGCCGCATTCATAGAAGGCAAATCAGAGACACTCAGCATCAGTCCTTTCAAGAACGGAGGCCTCTTGCTTGAGCAGTATTATCTCAAGAACGGTTCAAGACAGTTCGTACAGTTGTTCGACTATACCACAGGTGTCTGCTCGGCTCAATGATATGAAAAGCATCCAATCATTATTCGGGTGCTTTTCATTTATTCATCCGTGCATACCATTAATTTTGACGCGCTACTAATTTTTCAAATTCAAATCAAAGAAACCGGGAAAGGAAATTCATGGTTTACTTTCCCGGTTTGTGTGGTTATTTTACCTTTGACAGAGTTGTGTCAATGGGAAAGATCGATGACTTTTTTGTCGTATCCCGTCCAGGTTCCATGATCATATATGCTGGTCATGGCAACGAAACACTTCTCCGAGTCCTCCCACATCAATTCCTCATACTTCGGCTGAATCACCCAGTTGCCCTGTCTGTCAATGATACCATGCTTCTTCGTTGACGGGTCCTTTGCGACAGCAAGTTCGCCCCATGAGGTCTTGACGAAGACCATCGACTCAGAATTCTGATAGAGGCCGAAGACTATAGGCACCATGATCTTGCCGGTGTTGTCGATCATTCCTATCCTGTCGCCCTTGCGCACCACGGTCCAGGGACGATCGTCCATGTCAGGGCGACGATCAAAACCCCCGTCGAACCAGTCGCGTCTGTTGTTGAAATCGAGTACAACGTCATAACAGCATGGGACAACCAACGAGCCGGACATGTCCATAAATCCCCATTGTCTTTTTCCTGCAACTTTTTTTGATACAGCCACCAGGCCATGACGAGGCTCCCTGATGCTGGAGAACCCCCAAAGCATGCCGCCTCCGCATTCCTTGGAAATGCTTGACTTGATGGTCATCAGGCGCTTATCGCTCCATTCCTGAGTATCGAAATCGGAGGGGTGCCCGTACAATTCATACATACTCTCCATGGTGGATTTGAATACTTCCCTCATTTGCGCTTCGGCCGCTGTCCCCATGTGTTCCAGCAGAGCCTTCTCGGTTTCTTTTTCCGCATTGAGAATGGCTTGGTAGGTGCATTTCTTTTCCTTCAACCGCGTGTAGACATTAATCAGTGTGAAGATGCGGGCGTTTTCGTCCTGAGCGAAGAAAACCCCGCACAGAAGCGTGTCAGCAGGTGTTTCTTTCGGAAGGGTGATACTGTACCAGCCATCCAGACCTTCGGCAACCTGTATAAACTCTTCCTTCTCTTTTCCCATCAGGACAGGGCAGAACAGAAGGCACATCAGCAGGACTGACAAATATTTAAACGGCGTTTTGATCGTTCTACTGGCCATAGCCGTCTTCCACTGTGTTGGCAACAAGAGGAACTGCATACGCAAACTGTGTGACATTTATCACAACCAGGCTGACCATCATGAATGCTGAATTGATCTGATTCTTGGCAATAGCATAATCAAGTAAAGTTTTGTCTCTTGCGAGCGATTCGAGTTCAGCATCGGCGGCTGCAATCTCCTGCAGCAGGGCGATGTGCGGTTCCAGTTCGGCCTGAAGGACCTTTCTCCATTTCACGGCCTGGTGGATGTAGAACTTGTCGATGATGGCATTCTGCGCACGGCGGCCTTCCTTCCAGAATTCTGGATAGTCATTTTTATGCGTCTCGTCCCAATAACTTACGATGCGCGGAT
>JAGHVK010000013.1 GCA_018064345.1 Candidatus Cacconaster merdequi | reverse complement strand
TTAAAATACTTCGAAGAATATGAGACAAAAGAAGAAGCAGCAAAACGTGAACGACAAATAAAGGGTTGGAGTCGCATCAAAAAAGAGAAATTAATCTCTGGAGAATGGGGTATCCAACATTGCGTTTATCCTGAGCCTGTCGAAGGAACGACCATGGAGCTTGCCCTTAATATGCTTGCCGAGGCTACTACCGTAGAGCTCTCAAAGTCACAGAACCCGAAGGGTTTCCGACAGAGTGCGAAAGTGGCTCAAGAAGGAGGAAAAATAGCAGGTGAGACACGTGCCAAGATTGAAGCTCAAACAGGTCGCTCCATAGTTTCAAAAGAGAAAGCCTCCGACTACCTCCCACCAGCCGACCGCTGGGAGGCGTTGCCGGAAGAGGAAGATAAGGACGAATAACCCATAAAGCGTACTGCACGCCAGGCAAACGTCAGTAAAGAGTCTTTCATGACGTCAGAAAAGAGCGAACAGCATCAGGATAACGTCAGAAATCATAAACGAAGCACTAAACAATGAATATCCAAGAATACATAAAGGCCATAGACGAACAGTGGCAGACAGGCAATGCTACTGAGCATTCCTATCGCCCTGCTCTTCAGCAGCTTCTGTCAGAGATGCTGCCACAGCACACCGTAACCAACGAGCCTTCTCGCCGTGATTGTGGTGCGCCTGACTACATCATCTCGCAGAAGAAGGGAGCCAAGCAACCCGTATTCTTCGTCGAAGCAAAAGACCTTTTTGATGGTGATCTGGATGGCATGCGTCAGCACAAGGAGCAATTCAATCGCTATAAGTCTTCGCTCGACTACATCGTCTTTACTGATTATCTGGATTTCCACGTCTATGAGCATGGTGAGTGGGTAAAGAATATCCGCATCGGAGAGCAGCAGGGCAATCATATCCGAATGATCAAGGGCGTAGAGGATGATTTTACAGTACTCATCGCACACCTTGCTGACTCGAAACCAACGCCTATCACCTCGCCTTCGCGCCTGGCAAAGCAGATGGCAGCAAAGGCCCGGTTGCTGGCCAATGTAGTGTCGCAGGCTTTTGAGAATGCACAGGATGCCAGTACCGACTACTACCATGAGAACACACAGCTCGAAGGTCAGTTGGAGGCATTCCGCAGCATCCTCATCCATGAACTTGAACCTACTGACTTTGCCGATATCTATGCTCAGACGGTGGCTTATGGCATGTTTGCCGCACGTTTGCATGACGAAACGCCAGAAGACTTCTCTCGTCAGGAGGCAGCCGAACTCATCCCGAAGACCAATCCTTTCCTTCGTCAGATCTTCCAGCAGATAGCCGGCTACGACCTTGATGATCGCATCGCCTGGATTGTGGATGATTTGGCGCAGACGTTCCTTGTGACCGATGTTGAGAAGGTAATGAAGACCTACTCCGGAAATTCCCTTCATAGTGACCCGATGATTCACTTCTATGAGGATTTCCTTTCGGAGTATAATCCGAAGCTTCGTAAGTCGAAAGGCGTATGGTACACGCCGCTGCCAGTGGTGCAGTTCATCGTGCGTGCGGTGGATGAGATCTTGCAGCGCGACTTCCATCTGCCTATGGGATTAGCTGACTACTCGAAGGTGGAGCATGAGGTGGTCAATGACCAATGGAACGGCAAGAAGCAAGCCGATAAGACCATCAAGCGCATGGATCATCGTGTGCAGATTCTCGATCCTGCCACGGGTACGGGTACTTTCCTTGCGGAGGTGGTTAGTCAGATCTATGCTAAATTCCAGGGTATGCAGGGTATGTGGCAAGGTTATGTAGAGGAGCACTTGTTGCCCCGTCTGCATGGCTTTGAG
>JAGHVK010000118.1 GCA_018064345.1 Candidatus Cacconaster merdequi | reverse complement strand
GAGGAGCTGGATGCTGCCTGCACGGTGACCAGTGCTGAAGGAAACACCACAGTGGGGAAGATTCACCTGCTCTCCATCCCGTACATCTGTGCGGGGGAGTTGAAAGGGTTCCAGTTCAGAAGGGTTGATTCTGATGAAGCACCGAAATATATTGTCAACTCAGGCCTTGACCGCAAGTCTGTGTTCTTTAATATGCCATCCGGACATGTGGATGCCATTGTGGTGGTGGAAGGTGAGATGGATGCACTGTGCGCGACAGCGCATGGTTTGAAAAACATCACCGCCATCGGAGGTGCAGAGATTGCTGGTGACCGTCGCTCCCAGGTTGAGACTGCTCTCAGTGCGGGAGTCAAGAGGATATATCTCTGCCCTGACCTCGACAGTACTTCGGATGAAAGCGGGAATGCCGTACCCAACCGCTCCAAAAGATACCGTTGCGTGCTCCGTTCCATCCATACCATTCAGGATGTGTCGATGGCCTTCGACGGAATTTATGTGGTGGAATTCCCGGAAGCCACGGATCCTGATGAGTATATCAGAAACTATGGCGCGGACGCATTCAGAGACCTCCTCAGAAATGCCAAACACTGGAGCAAGTATCTGGCCGACAATCATACCGACATAGAAAACAATTAAAATGTAAATACATTTTTACATTTCTTCCGGTTCTGTATTATATAAATCTGATAGGGTTGAAATCATTCCCTTCATCTTATTGCGGACAAAATAAGGAGACTCAACTACATAGCCTGGACCGAGAGAAAGAATCTTAAAATTCAGTTCCCGGTTTACTCGAACAGTAATTTTAATCTGGCCATAGTTTTTTTCACCGTTAAAAGGAATACTTATTGTTTGGCTACTATGTAGAGGTTTCGTAATGATGTAGCCCCAGTCTTT
Organism: Candidatus Cacconaster merdequi; assembly: GCA_018064345.1. Lineage (GTDB taxonomy): Bacteria > Bacteroidota > Bacteroidia > Bacteroidales > UBA932 > Cacconaster > Cacconaster merdequi. The sequence goes on along the minus strand of JAGHVK010000118.1, from coordinate 4,527 downwards.
AATAGTGTGGACTCCGATGAGGATATCAACAGGCTCATATGGCAGGCCGGTATTTCTATCCTTTAATGTAGTCACACCAATTACGTTGGCCCAATATAAACTGTAATTTTCAGGCCGTTTAATATTCAATTGTGTCTCGCTCTCGGAAATACAAACAATTCTATCCAGGGCCAAATTACAGTACATGTCTTTGTTCTCTGGCTTGTATCCGAAAACGAACCACCTATCATTATATTGTTTAAGCAGGAACGGAACAAAAACGAAGGAGGATTCATCCTGACCAAACGGTTTGTACTTTATTAGAAGGGTGGCAGTTCTCTGAATAGCATCATATAGAACCGGCTTGAAATGCTGCCCTTTTATCTTGTTAGTATCGGAATACTCAATAAACTTGTCAATTTTGCAGCTGTCCTCAAGACGGCTTGAAACAGCAAACTTTATGTCATTAATAAGGTCGCTGGGAATGTCGTGGCTTAATTTGTTAAGCCAGTCATTAAGATGTCTGAAATCAGCTTTCGAATGAAAATTATGCAAGTACGGAAGGATGCTGAATCCGGGATCAGCATACCTGAATAATTTGCATCTCTTATCAAGGCCGTCGGAAGTTTCTACCAAGTCAGGCAAGTTAGACTTCTTTAGGGTATCTCGAAACATCTTGATATCCTTGCGATATAAATCGAAGTAATCTACCTTCTGGGTAACTTGGCCGCAACTGAGATCTGCAGAGCAGAATGCTGCTGTAACATCGTTCCTTGAAACTGCTTCTCCAGATGAAAGAAGAGAGTCAAGAATCTCCCAGCGTTCTTTATTGCTAAGAAAATTCATATGGTTAGGATATTAACTGTTACTTACTTTGAACCTACTGTATCTAGGATTTCCTGAGCAGCCCTTGTAATTACCTTTGCGGCATCAGCAATTTTGTTTACGCTGTCAATTATCTTTTCAATTGTATTCATGGCTTTTATTGTTAAAGTTACAAAATTGAAATGTAGTGCCGTCCTATTTCTTAAGAACAGCAAGGAATATTGTAACTCCTTTGCCAAGGAGTTCCTTAAAACGTTTGATCGTTTCAGGGTCATAAATAAAACCGTTCATAATGAATTTTGATAAAGGTTAATAATTTGTGATATCGTCTTTTACCTATGGGCTATTTTCCCATGGCCTTAAGGACTGCTATTAGGATTGCTTCAATGGCCAGAAGTACCTTGAGTATTTTTTCCATAATTCTACTATATTTCTTGATGTATAGTTCCATAATTTCCTTGGCTGCTTATGAAATAATCTTAGCAGCTTCTGCTATATAATCAAGACAACTGATGATTTTATCCACATCTTTCATGTCTTTCGCAGCGTTAATGATTAATGGATAATGATAAGTTGGGTGAGAATCTTGATAACACCTTTGCGAACGAGGGTGATAAAGCGTGAGTCACTTTTCGGGTCATAAATAATTCCTTTCATGTTGCTTTCAGTTTTTATTGTAAATAATAATGGGGCAGGTTAACATTAGTTACTTGCCCATGACCTTAAGCACAACCTCCGCGATTGTTCCGGCGATGATGAAAATCTTCAATACTTTTTCCATAATTTTTGCTTCATGCAGGGGGTAAAGTCGTAACTGTCCTGCTTTCTGAATGCGAAGGTATAATTAAATTCTTGCTTACAAAAAAATGTTTATGTGTAAAGCTATTTTTCACACAAATACTGCAAAACACATATAAGAATTAAATAAAATGTGTGAAATATATCAATACAAAAGTACGCAAATATACAATAAAATTAAAAAATAAAAGTTGTTCCTTTCCGGTATTCCGGAATCCACTTCTGCGAAGGTAGGGTTCCGAATCCCGCTGCATTCTCGTCATTGGAAAAATGGAACAAACGAGTCGTTTGTCAATTTTTCCTGCTTCCTCGCCCTCCGCAGGCCTTCAAAACCCTGTTTACCTTGCATCGTTCCTCCGGAAATACCGGTAGGGAAGCCTTTCCCTGAAGGGGAAGGGGAGTTACAAAACCAAGCGAACAGAGATATGAAAACACAGATTTCAAAAAAGTATGTCGTAGTGACATGGCCCGAGATTCAGTTCTTTATGAACCGGGAAGGATTCAATGAGAACGCCTATCTCATCAATGATGAAAAGGGAATGGAGGAGTTCGGCTCATCAGCCTATTTCGTAAACGAGCAGTGGGCTCAGAAAATTGAAAAGGAGCTCAAGGGATGGGATTTCCAATATGAGGAGGAGTTCCCGGACACAGCAGGTACAAACCAGATGGGAGTCCTTACAAACGGCAGGTACTTCCTTTTCTTCCATGTCTTTGCAGACGAGGACGGTAAGATGGAAAGATGTCACATCTACTGTTCTCTCAATATGACAGAAGAGAATGAGGAGTGCTCATATCTCTGGACTTCAGAGAACGACAGTCTTCTTCTCGAATGCCTGAACGGCCTGAGCGATGAGACCGACTTCTGCGGAGAGGGAAGCCCGATCCGCACAATCAAATTCAAGGAATAACATCATAAACTCATAGTATCATGCAATCAACACAGACAAAAACAAACGGTTCTCAGACAAACATGAGAATCTTTGACCAGGTGCGCACCGTCCCTAAGGATGCGCTGCGACCAATCGAAGGAGGCCCGCTGAAGGGCAAGTCGGACATCAATCCCGTCTGGAGGCTGCAGAAGCTAACGGAGCTCTTCGGCCCTGCGGGCATTGGTTGGAAAATCGAGCAGCTCGCCCGCTGGACGGAGAAGACCGAATCCGGAGAGACTGCCGTCTTCTGTGAAGTCAACCTTTATGTCAGAACGGAATCCGGGGAGTGGAGCGAACCGGTGTTCGGACAAGGAGGGAACATGCTCATCCGCAAGTCCACAGAATGGGTGAACGGTCAGCCGATGACAGCATTCCATATCGATGACGAAGCCTTCAAGAAGGCATATACGGATGCGATAAGCGTAGCCTGCAAAGCCCTTGGCTTCGCGGCGGATGTCTATTACGCACAGGAGGAGACCAAGTACGGTTCATTCCGAGGAGAGAACGCCCCAGCACAGGAGCAGATGAACACCTCACAGACAGAGGACGGAGTCCCTCAGTGGCCATGGACCGCGGGATTCAAGGAGATTACCCCGGCGACAGCCAACTGGAAGGCAAGCGTCACACAGGTATCCAAGATGAATGACCTTTCAGATGAACAGATTCTCGGGAGGATAACATCAAAGTTCAACATCACACAGGAGAACTTCAGCAAGCTTCTCTCAGTGGCAAACAGAGCATCATAGATATATGGCATATACGATAGTAAGACCGGCAGACCACGATGCGTGGCTCTCCGAAAGGGAGAAGGGGATAGGGTCCTCGGAGGCGACGACCCTGATGGGAGTGAACCATTACGAGGACCGCTACAAGCTCTTCATGAGAAAAACTCACCAGATTCCTCCGAAGGAATCCACGGAGCAGATGGAACTTGGACACCATCTGGAACCGGCCGTGGCTTCACGCTTCGCTCAGCTCACAGGGGCTTGGATTGACCCCAAGTCAGAAGGGGACTGGATAGCAGTCGATACCAAGAAGGAATACCTCCGTGTATCTCCGGACCGGATTTGGGTTCCAGAAGGGCAGGAACACAAGAAGGAGAACTGGAGAATTCTTGAGTGCAAGACAACAGGACTCTCAGTCGATACCGACGACATTCCGTCATACTGGTACTGCCAGCTTCAGTACCAGATGGGAGTGATGGGAATCAAACACGGTGCGGTGGCTTGGATTTCATCCTTCCCTGTGTTCAACTCCGGATACAAGGAGATAGACTTCAACCCATCGTACTTCGCACTCATCGTGCAGGCAATCGACGAGTTCTGGAACAACAACATCCTGACAGGGACCCCTCCTGAACCGGAGGATCTGGAAGACCTTAGGGTCAAGTACGGGTCCAAGAGCGTGACGGTGAAGGGACAGAGCTTCGTGGCAGATGACTGGATGGAGGCTGACTACAATGAGCTGATTGGCATCAAGACCAAGATGGACAGTCTCAAGGACCGAAAGAAAGAACTTGAAGAGGAACTGGAGAAAGCGATAATGGGCTATGCAGCCATCTATTGCAAGGACGGGGAGACGGTTCTCGCGACCCGCCAGCCCAAGGAGCCGAAGCCTGAGCTCAACCGGGAACTCCTGCGTCAGGAATATGAGCAGATTTATGACAAGTATCTGGAGGTCCAGGAATCGGTATTCAACGAGTCACTCTTCAAGAAAGAGTGCAAGGAACTATACAAACAGTATCTGGTCACACCGGAGGCCGGTGAACCCGAATTCAAGATTGCCTATCCGAGGAAGACATCCGCAAGGAAGGCTACAGCGATATTCTAATCATGAAGGTTACAGAACAATTCATTTACTCTGGCAGGTATGCCTGCCGCCTCGAAGACGGACGCTACATGCTTTGCAACGGAACGATGGAAATGCTGCTCTGCGAGAAGGTGGAGGAAGGATTCAAGGTCATCCGTAGCGGAATAGTCGGAGGAATAATGATGCG
>JAGHVK010000111.1 GCA_018064345.1 Candidatus Cacconaster merdequi | reverse complement strand
CGTTGTCACCTGCTTCACCCTGATCGAGGAGTTTGCGGAACATCTCGACACCTGTTACAACAGACTTCCTAGGCTCTTCACCAAGACCGATGATCTGAACTTCGTCACCAACCTTTACGACACCTGTCTCGATACGTCCGGTAGCAACTGTACCACGTCCGGTGATTGAGAAGATATCCTCGATAGGCATAAGGAATGGCTTTTCGTTGTCACGTACAGGAAGTGGAATATAATCGTCAACAGCTGCCATAAGTTCCATTACTACGTCCTCCCAGTGTGGGTCACCGTTGAGGGCACCGAGTGCAGAACCGCGGATAACCGGAGTGTTGTCGCCGTCGAACTCATAGAAGCTGAGGAGCTCGCGTACTTCCATCTCTACGAGGTCAATCATTTCAGGATCGTCAACGATATCAACCTTGTTGAGGAAAACGACGATTCTCGGAACGTTCACCTGGCGGGCGAGAAGAATGTGCTCGCGGGTCTGAGGCATAGGACCGTCAGTTGCTGCGCAGACGAGGATTGCACCGTCCATCTGGGCTGCACCTGTTACCATGTTCTTTACGTAGTCAGCGTGACCCGGGCAGTCAACGTGAGCATAGTGACGTGTTTCAGTTTCGTACTCAACGTGAGCAGTGTTGATGGTGATACCACGCTCTTTCTCTTCAGGAGCATTGTCGATCTGGTCAAATGACTTGACCTTGTCAGAGTTACCGCTTACCTTCTCTGCGAGAACTTTGGTGATGGCTGCGGTAAGAGTGGTCTTGCCGTGGTCAACGTGTCCGATAGTACCGATGTTAACATGCGGCTTGGTTCTTTGGAAAGTTTCTTTTGCCATAATTATACTGTTTTTTGTGTGTATTATCAAACGCAAATGGAGCCGATGGTGAGAATTGAACTCACGACCTCTTCCTTACCAAGGAAGCGCTCTACCCCTGAGCTACATTGGCTTTTTTGAGCGGAAGACGAGGTTCGAACCCGCGACCCTCAGCTTGGAAGGCTGATGCTCTACCGACTGAGCTACTTCCGCAAAGACATAAAAAAAGTGGGCAGAGATGGATTCGAACCACCGTAGGCGTGCGCCAGCAGATTTACAGTCTGCCCCATTTGGCCACTCTGGTATCTGCCCAAATGAAAAGTTGACCTTTTCGGAGCCGATAGCCGGGTATGATCCGACGACCTGCTGTTTACAAAACAGCTGCTCTACCAGCTGAGCTATATCGGCTTTTGTTTTTCGGACTGCAAATATATGCGTTTTATCTCAAACTCCAAAAAATATTAAGAAAAATTATGATAAAATTGCACTGAGTATATCTTCCTCTGAAAATCCGCACTCGGCGTACAATTGTTCGGGTGTTCCTTGCTCTACGAACCTGTCAGGAATGCCAAGCGCAGTCACTGTGCAATTGTATCCCTTGCCTGTCACGTACTCCGCCACGGCGGCGTGGAGCCCTCCTGTGACGGCTCCGTCCTCGACGGTGATTATCCTCGACGTTCTGCTGCAGGCGTAATCGACAGCGTCAGTGTCAAGAGGCTTTACGAAGCGCATATCGTAGTGGAGCACCTTCTTCCCTTTCTCTCCTGCTTTCCTTACGGCTTCCGCTACACTGTGCTTTACTGTACCGACGCTCAACACCGCCACATCTTCTCCATCGGTAACCTTGACGGCCCTTCCTTCTTCTATGAAGGTGAAAGACTCGTCCTTCCACTTCACGCCCTGTCCGTATCCTCTCGGATAGCGTATTATTGTCGCCCTGTACTGCGGAAGGGTAGCGCTGTACATCATATTCCTGAGTTCCAGTTCGTCGGATGGCGCCGCTATGGTGAGATTCGGAATCACGCGGCAGGCCGCCATATCGAACGCACCGTGATGGGTGGCCCCGTCTTCGCCTACTATTCCGCCTCTGTCCAGGCAGAGAATCACCTTGAGCCCCTGCAGGGCTACGTCGTGTATGATGCTGTCGAATGCTCTTTGCGAGAAGGAAGAGTATATGTTGCAGAACGGAAGCAGCCCGTCTGCTGCAAGTCCTGCGGAGAAAGTCACCGCGTGCTGTTCGGCTATGCCTACATCGAACACTCTTTCCGGCATTTCACGCATCATTATGTCCATACTGCAACCTGAAGCCATCGCAGGGGTGATTCCTACTATCGTCCCGTTTTTACGGGCGAGCTCCAGAAGCGTGTTGCCGAAAACTTCCTGATATTTGGATACACTTTTTTTCGAAGTTGTCCTTTCGCCGGTCCTTGAGTCGAACTTGCCCGGGGCGTGCCAGATTGTCTGATTCTCTTCAGCCGGTTTGTAACCTTTGCCCTTGACTGTTATGACGTGTAGCAGTTTAGGGCCCGGTATCTCCTTGAGACGGACCAGTGTGTCGGTCAAAATCTCGATGTCGTTGCCGTCAATAGGGCCGAAATATCTCATTCCCAACGCTTCGAAAAGAGAAGAACTGCCGTCTCCCTTCCTTACGGTGTGCTTGGCGTTCCTGAACATCGTCTGGAGGAAGTCCCTGAACCTGCTTGCTCCGATGCGGTTCCAGATTTTATTCTTCAAGTTGTTGTAGTGCCGGCTTGTCGCCACTCTTACAAGATACTTGTGAAGCGCACCGGTGTTGCGGTCAATGGATATCTGGTTGTCGTTCAAGATGACCAGCAGGTCTGCGTTCAGCGCACCGGCATTGTTCAGACCCTCGAAGGCAAGGCCACCGGTCATAGCTCCGTCTCCGATCACGGCGATGGAGTGATGCTTGTCACCGCTTAGCTTCGATGCCACTGCCATCCCGAGTGCGGCTGAAATGGAAGTGGAGGAGTGCCCTGTTCCGAAAGAGTCGTACGGGCTCTCGTCACGGCGCGGGAATCCGCTTATGCCGTCAATCTTCCTGTTCTTCCTGAATGCCTCGCGCCTCCCTGTGAGAATCTTGTGCGCATAAGCCTGATGTCCGACGTCCCAGACTATCTTGTCAGCCGGTGTATTGAATACCTTGTGCAGTGCAACCGCTATCTCTACGGCGCCGAGGCTGGCTCCGATATGCCCCGGATTTTCCGAGCAGCATTTCACGATATAATCCCTCAGCTCAGAGCATAACTGCCTGAGCTGTGCAACGTCGTACCCGCGAATCTGCGACGGGTCGTCGATGTGTTCCAGAAGTGCCACCCGAGTCTCTCCAGAATTGGTGTCTATTCTTCCCTGATAATGGTCTGCTCCCTGTCGGGACCGAGCGAGAAGATGGTTATAGGAACACCGGTATATGACTCTATGAACTTGACGTACATCATGAATTCGTAAGGCAGTTCTTCCTCCCTGCGGCATTTCGTAAGGTCTCTCTTCCAACCCTTGAACTCTTTGTAAACCGGTGTTACTTCAGCGTTTACATCGAAAGGAACAACGTCTGTCTCCTCTCCGTTCACAAGATATTTGACGGCCACCTTCACTTTATCGAAAGTGTCGAGGACATCGGCTTTCATCATTACAAGTTCGGTCACACCGTCAATCATTATCGCGTATTTGAGGGCCACGAGGTCGAGCCATCCGGTACGTCTCGGACGCCCCGTCGTCGCACCGTATTCGAAACCGTTGCGCCGGATCTGCTCTCCGGTTTCGTCGCTCAGTTCGGTCGGGAACGGGCCGCTGCCCACTCTTGTGCAGTAGGCCTTGAAGATGCCGATGACCTTTCCTATGCGCTTTGGCGAGATTCCCAGTCCGGTGCAGGCACCTGCGCAGGCAGTGGATGACGATGTGACGAAAGGATATGAGCCGAAGTCCACGTCGAGCATCGAGCCCTGGGCACCTTCTGCAAGAATCTTCTTGTTACGGTCGAGGAACTGGTTGAGCTCGTATTCACCGTCAACGATTCTGAACTGCTTCAGATATTCGACGGCGTCCATCCACTCGGCCTCTTTCTCGGAGAAATCTTCAACAGGGCCGTATGATTTGAGCAGTTTCAAGTGCTTCTCTTTCAGAATGTCGTACTTCGCCTTGAAGTCACTTTCGACTATGTCGCCGATGCGCAGGCCGTTGCGACCTGTCTTGTCGGAATATGCAGGGCCGATTCCCTTGAGGGTCGAACCTATTTTGGACTTGCCGAGCGCTGCCTCGTTTGCGGCATCGAGCAGAATGTGCGAAGGCAGTATGAGGTGTGCCCTCTTTGCAATCTCAAGCCGTTCCTTTACAGGCACTCCGAGTGCTTCTATGGATTCACACTCCTTCTTGAATATGATCGGGTCGAGCACGACTCCGTTTCCGATCACATTCATGGTTCCCTTGCGGAACACTCCTGCGGGAACGCTGTGCAACACGAATTTCGTATCTCCGAAATGGAGCGAGTGCCCTGCGTTCGGACCACCCTGGAACCTGGCTATTACAGGGTATGTATCAGCCAGTACATCAACTATTTTTCCTTTTCCTTCGTCTCCCCATTGAAGCCCGAGAACTACGTCCAGATTCATTTCTATGAGTTTTTTAACCTACAAAAGTAGCACTAAAATAGATAAGAATCAAATAAACGGCTTCTAAATCTCCGTCTCTGTGTCAATCCTTCTCCGCTGCCAATTATTTTTGCCATTATGCTGCAAAAACTCTAATTTTGAATGATACTTTGGACAATTATACATATTAAATATATAAACAATGTCAGAAAAGGTAGTTAAACTAATGAACGACAGTGTGATTGCACGCTGGGCTGTTCTATTCCTCGTCGCGTCGATGATGTTCTTCGCATATATGTTCGTCGATGTGATGTCCCCTTTGAAATCACTGGTGGAATCCAACCTCGGCTGGAACAGCGGTGTGTTCGGTACTTATGCGGCTTCGGAGTATATCCTGAATGTATGCGGATTCCTCATCATCGCAGGTGTCATCCTCGACAAGCTCGGGGTACGTTTTTCCGGAGTCCTTTCGGCATCCCTGATGGTTGTCGGAGCCGGAATCAAGTTCATCGGAATCAGTGACTGGTTCCAGACAACTCAGTTCTGCCAGTGGCTCGGAACCTGGTGGACAGCTATGCCTGCAAGTGCCAAGATGGCATCCCTGGGATTCATGATCTTCGGCTGCGGCTGTGAGATGGAAGGGACCAATGTTTCGAAAATTCTTGCCAAGTGGTTCAAAGGCAAGGAAATGGCTCTTGCTATGGGTATCGAGATGGCAATTGCTCGACTCGGAGTCTTCGGAGTGATGTGGATTGCACCGATAATTTCGGCAAAATTCGATTCGTCCGTAATCGCTCCGCTCGGATTCTGCGGCTGCCTGCTCGTTATCGGACTCATCAACTTCATCATCTTCGGCGTCCTTGACCGCAAGTTTGATTCACAGCTCGTAAGCAACGGCCTTGCAACTGAAGAGAAATCACCGGAGGACGAGTTCCATATCAGCGATCTCGGTGCAATCTTCAAGAGCAGGATGTTCTGGATTGTGGCACTTCTCTGTGTATTGTACTACAGCGCAATCTTCCCGTTCCAGCGCTATGCGACCAATTTCTTCGAAGAGACTTTGAACATCGACGCTGCTTCGGCTGCACAGCTGTTCAGCTGCTTCCCGATACTTGCCATGGTTCTCACTCCGTTCCTCGGCTTTTTCCTCGACAAGATAGGAAAGGGAGCCTCGATGCTGATGATTGGCTCTGTGATAATGATAGCCTGCCACCTGAGCTTCGCTTTCATACTTCCTCTCTTCCCGTACAAGTGGCTGGCTCTCACTATTGTGGTGATACTTGGAGTAAGTTTCTCACTGGTTCCTGCCGCTCTCTGGCCGGCCGTGCCGAAGATAATCGACGAGAAGATTCTCGGCTCCGCCTACTGCCTCATTTTCTGGGTGCAGAACGTCGGACTCTGCTTCGTACCGATGCTTATCGGTTTCCTGCGCGAATCGACCGGAAGCTATCTCGTACCTATGATAGTGTTCTCCTGCTTCGGCTTCCTGGCCTTTTTCTTCAGCATCCTGCTCAGGAAAGAGGACCGCAGGCACGGGTACGGACTTGAGGAACCAAATATCAAGTAATTTCATTCTAATTATATGAGTTCAAATGCTAAAACTTTGAAAGCGAGCAAGATTGCTTGCTGGATTGCATTGGCTTGCCTTGTGGTGCCAATGTTCGGCTCCTACTTCTTTGATGATATGTTCTCCACCGTGTCGCATATCTTCAAGAATCCCCAGATGCTGCAACTCGGATGGGACGCCGCTGATTTCGGATTGTATGCGGGTGCGTATTCGCTGCTATGCGTATGGGGCGGACTGGTGATTTGCGGTATATTGCTTGACATTTACGGTGTCCGGCTTGTCGGCTCCATCTTCGTCGGCCTGATGGTTCTCGGTTCCGCCGTAGTGACTTTTGCCATTTCAAATCCCTCTTTCTCACCTAAGACGGCTCTTGCAGTCGCTTATGCAGGCTGTACGGTCTTCGGACTGGGAAGCGAGATAGCCGGAGTGGCAGTGACACGTTCCATAGCAAAGTGGTTCAAGGGAAAGAACGTCGCTCTGGCGATGGGCCTTCAACTTGCCATCGCGCGCCTCGGCACCGCCTTCGCTTTCTTCCTCTCACCGATTCTGGTTGCAGAAAAGGTGCAGGGTGAGGTCTATCTGCTTTCCGATACCAACAAGCCTGCAATAGTGGGCCTTGCACTTCTGTTCGCAGGTGCGATACTATGGGCCGTTTTCGTGGCTATGGATGCACGCTACGACAAGCAGGAAGGCATCATGAAAGTTAAAGGTGAAGTGAAGGAAGATGACAAGTTCCGCTTCTCCGACATTCTGAAGGTACTCTCAAACGGCCGGTTCATAATGATTTCCCTGCTTTGCGTATTCTTCTACTGCTGTATCATCAGCTTCAAGAAGTTCGGCACTTCAATACTGATGCCTCGTTTCGACCTGAACGTAAATACAGCAAAGTGGATGATTACTATGATTCCTTTCTTCACTGTGGTGTTCACTCCACTTTTCGGTGCTCTTGTGGACAAGATAGGAAAGGCTACCACCTGGATGATTTCAGGAGCCGTGCTTGTATTCCTCTCGCACATACTTATCGCTTTCGCTCCTGAAGGAGTTCCTTTCTGGGGCTATTTCGCTATCGCTCTCCTCGGTGTGGGATATTCACTCGTGCCTTCGGCAATGTGGCCTACAGTGCCGAAGATTGTTCCTGAAAAGAATCTCGGTACGGCATATTCCCTCATATATTGGATACAGAATATGGGTATGCTGCTTGTGCCGATCTTCGTAGGCGCAATCTTCAAGAATCAGATTACCGCTGACCCGGCTGATATGGTTTATCACAGCCAGGAGGTCGTTGCCGCTGTCCACGCCGAATACATTTTCCTCGGCCTCGGAATAGTGGCCATCACGGTTGCAGTACTGCTTTCAATCAATTCCCGCAAGCATCCTGAATTGAAGATTGATTGTCCGAGCAAGGAGGTCTGATAGATTGATTATATGAAACATAAAAAGGATGCGTCCGCAAAGGCGCATCCTTTTTATGTAATACTGTTGTTAATGTTCTTAGTGAGTCACAACACCCTGTTCCTTGTTTACATTCCTTACGAGGCGGACGCTTGCACCTGCTACCGCTGAATACTGGTGATTTTCCATAAATGCGGCTGTGGTGAAGTACATCCCGTGAACAACAGGAGCTGAATTAGCATTTCCCTTTGAAATCAGGTTTGAAGACCAGTAGCAACCGATAGGGTAGTGACCGGACTGTTCAGTCTTTAAGAATGAACACAGGTATTGTACATTGTCAATGAGGGTTTTTCCATAGACGCGCTCTCCTGCGCTTGGAAGGAACACTGCACCGGCATCTTCCATAGCCTTCCATCCTTCGAGAGTGTAGCTGTTGAGGAATGCATCCGCCGGATATTCGCTTCGTGGTTTGAAGAGGCCTGATGGGTTCTTGAAATTGGTCTTCGGGTCCATAAAGACATCCGGGAGGATTACTGTTCCGGTAATGATTGAACCGCGGTATTTTTCAGCGTCGTTATAATCATCTTCCTTGTTGAAAATAGCGCAAAGACCCATCTTCGAGCTATAACCGGATACGGTAACCTTGCTGTCGCGGTTGATGAGGTATTCCCATTCAGCATGTGTCATCAGTCTCCATTCTCCAAGGTGCTCGTCAACCACATAATTTCCTTTTTCATCAACCACGTATATTGCCGGCCGTCCGTCCTTACCGTCAAGATACTGCCCCCAGTCGAACAATTTGTTGTCACCAGTCAAGTCGAAATTCGGATAGGCTGGATAGTTGAAACCTATAAGGTATGGCTGTGCTGTCAGATCACCGTTGTCATAACCGGAAGTTCCATAAGAGAAAAGGTCAATCCAGCCTTCATAGAATGGAACCATGCTGCTCTCGGGTGCACCGTCGTCATAGTTGTAGGCGTAGCCACCTTTAATGTATTCGATTCTGACGTTGTCTTCGCCAATGATATCTATAGAGTTAGGAGCGAATCTCCACTGTTCCTCCCAAGTGCTTGAAACAGTGTTGAAATATTTGCGGTATTGGAGATTGCCGGGAGAGAAAATCACTTCATCATCATCATCAACCTTCTCGCCGATTTCCCTGAGTGTGGAGTCCTTTGCGAAGTTGTAGCATTTGAGTGAAGCGACCTTCTTGAATGTCTCTCTGTAATCCTTGCAGAAGTAGGTGTTGCCATTGTGAGTTACAGTCAGCCCCATTCCTGCTATTCCTTTTGCTATTCTTTCTTCGGCATTTCCGTGCCCTGTACCCCAACTTTCAGAACAAGGCTGTGCGAAATATGAGCATATTGTGCCGTCTTCGTCGAAAGCGTTCAAAGCCAAATATCTTGGCTCTGATTCTTCCTGACGGACCCAAAGATTGGCCCCGGCTGATCCGGAATTCAGGATGGCACTCATTGCAAATCCCGCCTCGGCAGAAAGCTTGATGGTAGTGCCTTCAGGGACAGGAGTTCCATCAGGATACTTAAGACCCGAAACCTTGAAGAGGGACGTCTTGTTAGAGAATCTCAGATCGACATATTTGCGATTTGTTGTCTGGTCTTTCTTCACCGTACCTTCAGCGATCATATAGGCGTGCTTGAGGGCACTGTGAAGGGAACCGTCCTGATCGTAGAAGGAAATTATGTAGCTATGTGCATTGTTCTTAGTCCACGGCTTAGCCTCCTCGCCGGTGTAAGGCATATAGAACATACGGACATTTGTGTTTTCTAATATAGCCGGCTCTGCGCCTTCCCCAGCCCAGAAGAAATATGCTACACCTTCCTCATCGATACCTGCAACTTTGTACTTGAGCTCATAGTTGCAGTTGACGTCGTGGCCGTAGATAATGTCCCCGATTTCCCATTCAGGCTGCACTTTGCCTTTACCGGTAGTTCCATCTATCTCCCATTCTCCATTTACTTTCGAAGCGACTGAGGCCTCACCGTTGTCTATTGTACCCGTCATGACAAGCCCACCGGCAACTTCCGGAGTCTGCTCATCATTGTCTTTGCCGGCAAGTTCTTTGTTGTCGCACGATGCTGCACCCAATACAAGGGCCAGCGTCAATATTGCACCAAAAAATCTTTTCATACCTTTACTTTTTTCTTGTCAGTGAATCAATTGTTACCAGTCCTCCTCGTCGTATGCGTCGAGTTCAGGGTTCCTTGAACGCGGACTGGTCTGGAGTACAGCCCTTTCGGGGCCGAAAGCAACAAGCCTTACCGTAGGCTTCTGATAAGGCAGCTGAATTTCTTTTTCCTTTGTGTACATCTTGTTAGACTATTTATAGTGTATATTTCAATTGATTCTATTTCAGATTCAGACAGGCAGGTGCATACCTGCCATTTCAAACTGCAAAATTATCAATTAATTCTGAATAATAGTAAAAAATCTCTTAAAAGTCAAGAGATTCGGATAAAAATTCGTGACGGAACAGGAAATTGATGAAATCCGGGAACAGCCGGGGTGTCAGAAGAGTTCCTTGTCCTTGATGTCCTTGACGCGGAGCTGGATGTTGGCTATGCCGCGGTAGTAGTTCTCTGCGATTGAATAGCAGATGTCCACAGGGTTTCCGGCGTGCATGTGCTCGAAGTGGTCCGAGAGGTTGAATGCGATGGCCGAAATGTGATGGTACGGCTCATCTTCCTGAATGAGTTCGAGCTTGAGATGCTTCAGTTCGATGCTGTCCGCCGCTCCCACCTTGCGGCCGTTTCCGTTGTCGTACACGTTTTCGGTAATGAAAACAGGGGAGAGATTGCCCGGGCCGAATGGCTGGAACTGTTTGAGCAGACGGAAGAACTTCGGGGTTATCTGGTTGAAGTCGAGGTAGGAATCGATGCTTACCACAGGAGTGAGGTCGAGGCCCTGGATCTTCTCTGCCACGGTCTTCTCGAACCTTTTGCAGAACTCTTCGAAATTCTCCTCGCGGATAGTCAGACCGGCGGCATACATATGACCTCCGAAGTTTTCCAGAAGGTCGGAGCAGGATTCGATGGCGTCATAGAGGTCGAACCCGGCCACTGAGCGGGCTGATCCGGTGATGAACCCGTTGGACTTTGTCATCACGATGGTCGGACGGTAATAGGCTTCCACGAGCCTTGAGGCTACGATTCCGACGACTCCCTTGTGCCACGACGGATTGTACACGACAGTGGATTTCTTGTGCTCGAATCCCGGCATCTGCTGGACCATCTTGAGGGCCTCTTCAGTAATCTCGCGGTCAATCTTCTTGCGGTCGTTGTTATGTTCGTTGATGGTGGCGCCAATCTCAAGAGCGTCCTCGTCGTCGCGGGCTGTCAGCATATCCACTGCCGTACGTCCGGACTCCATCCTTCCGGCGGCATTGATACGCGGACCAATCTTGAAGACTATCTCATCGATGGTTATCTTGTGCTTTTCAAGCCCGGAGAGCTTTATGATGCTCATAAGGCCCTTGCGAGGGTTCTCATTCAGCTGTTTGAGTCCGTAGTATGCCAGAATCCTGTTCTCTCCGGTCACCGATACGAGGTCGGAGGCTATGCTGACTACAAGCAGGTCGAGCAGTGTGGAAATCTGTTCGAACGGTATGCCGTGCCTTGCTGCGAATGCCTGCACGAGCTTGAAACCTACGCCGCAGCCTGAGAGGTCATCGAATGGGTAGTGACAGTCGTCCCTTTTCGGGTCGAGCACGGCTACGGCCGGAGGAAGGGTGGTGTCGGGAAGGTGGTGGTCGCAGATTATCGTCTCGATTCCGAGAGAGCTTGCATATTTCACCTTCTCGATTGCCTTGATTCCGCAGTCGAGAGTTATGAGGAGCGAGCATCCGTGCTCCTTGGCTACGTCTATTCCCTTGTAGGATACGCCATAGCCTTCATCGTACCGGTCGGGGATGTAGTATTCGAGATTGCTTGTGAACTTGCGGAAGAATGAATAGACGAGGGAGACGGCTGTGGTTCCGTCAACATCGTAATCTCCATAGATGAAGATGCGCTCTCCATCCTTGAGGGCCTTGTCAAGACGCTCCACGGCCTTGTCCATATCCTTCATCAGGAAAGGGTCGTGCAACATCCCGAGGTCAGGACGGAAGAACTCCCTTGCCTTTGCAAAGGTGTCGATGCCTCTTTGTACCAACAGGTTGGCAAGAACCTGGTCAATACCGAGCTCCTGCGCCAGCTGGCGTACTGAAGCAGGGTTGCCCTGCTCTTTCACCGTCCATTTCTTCTCTATGCCCATAACCCTGCAAAGGTATAGAAAATAATTGGCATATCGGCAAAAAAAGCTAAATTTGCGGATTATTGCACTTAATTAAGATAACTTGACTCAAGATGGAAATAACTGATCTGAACGAACAGGAACTCAACAGAAGGAATTCACTCAGGCAACTTTGCGACCTCGGCATCAATCCATATCCTGCCGCAGAGTACAAGGTAAACGCTACGACACAGGAGATAAAGGATGGTTACGATCCCCAGAAGCAACCGTTTGAGAATGTAGTGATAGCAGGACGCATGATGAGCCGCAGGATAATGGGCGCGGCCTCCTTCATCGAGATCCAGGACTCCTTCGGAAGGATCCAGGTCTATGTGAAGAGGGATGAGATCTGTCCTGACGAGGACAAGACAATGTACAATACCGTCTTCAAAAAACTTCTCGATATCGGTGACATAATCGGCATAGAAGGTTTTGCCTTCATCACCCAGACAGGCCAGCTGTCCATCCATGCCAAGAAGCTCACGCTTCTGAGCAAGTCGCTCAGGGTCCTCCCTATAGTCAAGGAAAAGGAGGGAGAGGTCTATGATGCTTTCGCCGATCCGGAACTCCGCTACCGTATGCGCTACGTGGACCTCATAGTGAATCCTCAGGTCAAGGATACTTTCCAGAAGAGGACGAAGATAATCTCAACGATGCGTGACTATTTCAACGAGCACGGATATCTTGAAGTTGAGACACCTATACTTCAGTCCATCCCCGGCGGGGCGACGGCAAGGCCGTTCATCACCCATCACAACACTCTTGACATACCTCTTTACTTGAGAATCGCCAACGAGCTGTATCTCAAGCGTCTGATAGTAGGTGGATTTGACGGTGTATATGAATTTGCCAAGGACTTCCGCAACGAAGGAATGGACCGCACTCACAATCCGGAGTTCACCTGTATGGAGATATACGTGGCCTACAAGGACTACAAATGGATGATGGAGTTCGTGGAGAAGATGCTTGAGAGGATTGCCCTGACCATCAACGGAAAGACGAAATTCGATGTCTGGGGTAACGAAATAGAGTTCAAGGCTCCTTATCGCAAGCTCCCTATGCTTGATGCAATCAAGGAGTATGCAGGGGTGGACGTCGCCGGTATGGACGAGGCTGCACTGCGTGATACCTGTGCCAGATTGAATGTACCAGTCACACCTTCCATGGGAGTGGGCAAGCTGATTGACGCCATATTCGGCGAGTACTGCGAGAAGAATCTCATCCAGCCTACTTTCATTACGGACTACCCTGTGGAGATGAGCCCTCTGACAAAACGCCACCGCGACAATGACCGTCTGACGGAGCGTTTCGAACTCTTCGTGAACGGAAAGGAACTGGCCAATGCATACAGCGAGTTGAACGACCCGATCGACCAGCTGGACAGGTTCAACGAACAGGTACGTCTCAAGGATGCCGGAGATGACGAGGCAATGTATATCGATATGGACTTCGTACGTGCTCTCGAATATGGAATGCCTCCTACTTCCGGGCTTGGAATGGGAATCGACCGTCTCACGATGATGATGACCAATTCCACAACCATTCAGGACGTGCTTTTCTTCCCTCAGATGAGGCCTCAGAAGAGTGCCCGCAACACTACGGACGACACCGCCGGTGAGGAGAATGCCTGAGCGGATATCATCTCTTCAGAATCAGAGAGTCAAGGAGGCGGTACTTCTTCTTGACAAGTCCCGTGAGCGAAGGGAGCGCGGCCTGTTCGTCGTAGAAGGAAGACGTGAGTTCTCCCGTGCCGTGGCGAGCGGGTATCTCCCTTATGAAATATTCTGGTGCGGCGGACAAGGCAATCCGGGAGATTTCGGATGTCCGTCGTTCGAAGTCTCTTCCGAAGTGTATGGGAAGATGGCTTACAGGGATGGCACTGAAGGCCTTGTGGCTGTGATGCACACCAGGAAACTCTCGTTTGACGATATAAGCCTCAAGGAGAAGCCTCTTGTACTTGTCCTTGAATCAGTTGAAAAACCCGGGAACATCGGAGCCGTGCTGCGGACTGCCGATGCTGCCGGAGTTGATGCAGTGGTGGTGTGCGACCCTCTTACCGACCTTTATAATCCCAACCTTATCCGGGCAAGCCTCGGCGCCGTTTTCAGTGTCCCTGTCGTGGCCTGCTCGTCTGAAGAGGCTTTCCGATGGATAAGCAGCTGCGGGATGCGTATACTGACTGCTCAGCTTCAGGACTCCCGCCTATATTACGATACGGATATGACTTGCCCTACGGCAATTGTTTTCGGCACTGAAGATAAGGGCCTTACGGATTTCTGGCGGGAAAGGTCGGATGCAAGGATCAGGATTCCGATGGCCGGTCTGATGGATTCTCTGAATGTGTCCGTTTCGGCTGCCATACTTTGTTTTGAAGCTGTACGCCAGCGCAATATAGCCTCTTGCCGCAAGTGATGGAGCGTTATGCCCTAATAGGATTTCCAATCGGGCACAGCCTGAGCCCTGCTCTCTTCAGGGCTGCATATCCCGAAGATGGGATGTTATACGACCTTATAGAAGAACCCTCTTTCGAAAATGCCTGCAGGAAGTTCATTTCCGATTATGACGCGGTGAACGTGACAGCTCCTTTCAAGGAAGCAGCTTTCCTGAAGGCCGATACCGCAGATACGGTGACGCAGGTGCTTCGCGCCACGAATCTTCTCATAAAGAGGAGAGATGACGGGAGGATTGCCGCGTACAATACTGACTTCTGGGCTGTGAACAATCTGCTCCGTCTGTATCGTGAGCCGGGAGCAACGCGCAAGGTTGCTGTAGTGGGATGCGGAGGCGCGGGGATGGCTGCCGCCTATGCTGCGACAAACCTCAATCTCGACACAACTGTCATAAATAGAAATATTGCCAAGGCGGAGGCTTTCTGCCTGCGCGCCGGAAGAATGTCAGCCGCCGCTCTCACATCGCTTCCGGTAATTATTGGCGAAGCCGATATAGTGATTTATACTGTTCCTCTCCATCTGGAAGGGGTCACCCGTGACCTGCTGAGAGGAAAAGTCGTCATCGAGGCGAACTACAGGAATCCTTGTCTTGAGGATTTGTGCAGTGACGGGACACGTTATGTTTCCGGCCTTGAATGGTTGCTGTGGCAGGCTGTTTCCGGTTTCGGAATAATGACAGGCAAATCTCCAGATGAAACCTCCATGAAAGCACTGCTGCTTTCAAAACTATGAATTCAACAACAACTATACTCATTATTTTTTTTTGTAATTCTCATTGCCGCGATTGTTTTCCTTTATCGTGACAACTACAGGCAGCAGAAGTTGATATCACAACTCAGAATGTCGAATTTCCTTGAAAGACATCACCAGAAAAAGGATATCGACTCACTGGTGGAGATGGTGCTTGCGGTGATGAATGCCGTGGCGGTGAGCGGTACGAACTCCGATCTGCTCAACAAGAAACTTCACAAACTATTCACTCTCAACAAGGACAAGATAGAGAACAGCAAGACGCTGGTACGCTGTCTGCCGTCCTTGGCAAATATCTATTGCAACGGTTTCGTGGACTATATCCGCGAGCATTATCCGGAGCTGAATGACAAGGATATAGAGTTCTTCAGCCTGATTGCCCTCGGTGCTTCTTCGAACTGCATCAGTATGGTGTTCGGCTACGAGCACTATGTGACATTCTACAACAAGAGGATGAAGTTGCGGAAGAAACTGATGCTCTCCACCCCGCAGGAGTTCGAGGACTTCATCTCAGATGTCCTGTCCAAACTTCGGGAAGATTATGAGGCTTCTCTTACCGAATAATCTGTAAATGAATACGGTGGCCGGAGCCAAACCTTAAAGGCGGTGCTTTCGTGGATTCTCCGGCCATCTGATTTGTATTTTGAGGGAGAAAATAATTTGCATATCTCGAATTATCGCTCTAATTTTATTTCGAATTTTAAACAAACGTATTATGGCACTCAACAAAGTATTATTGATCGGAAATGTGGGGAAGGATCCTGAAGTAAGACACCTTGAAAGCGGCGTATCCGTCGCAACTATCACGCTTGCCACAACAGAACGTTACAAGGATAGGGGAGGAGAGACTAAGGAGTTGACCGAATGGCACACTATCAATGCCTGGCGCAATCTCGCGGACCTTGCTGAAAATTACATCAGAAAAGGATCCCAGATTTACGTTGAGGGACGCATCCGCACCCGTTCCTGGGATGACCAGAACGGTCAGAAACGGTATGTAACCGAGATTCTCGCTGACAACATCCAACTGCTTGGCCGCCGTGAGGGCAGTGGCGCACAGAATCCTGCACCTTCACAGCCTCAGCGCGCCTATCAGGCATCACCTGCGCCTCAGCACGCTCAGTATTCCGCACCTGCACAGCAGTCTTCTCAGTACTCTGCGCCTGTCGTGAATCAGAACGATTTTGCTGATGACGGAACTGATGACCTTCCGTTCTAAAGAGAGTTCCCGCCTTTGAGCGCGAGCACTGCTTTCTGCAGATTGCCGATTGCTATGGAATAGTCGAATGAATCGATGACAACCGTAGAGTCGGCAATCTCCTTGTAAAGAGGCTTCCGACTGTCGTACAATGCTTCTATCCCATTCCTGTCGAGGCCCTTCACCAAAGGACGCGGAGTGTTGTCAAGCTCGCTCAGTATAATCTCGATGGAGGTTGCCAGCCAGATGACTTTGGCAGAGGCCTTGAGGACCCTGCGGTTCTCATCCCTAAGGATTGAACCGCCTCCCAAGGCGAGAATGGTGTCTCTTCCGCAAGAGAGAGCCTCCCTGAGGCACCTTGACTCCATATCCCTGAAGAATGCCTCTCCGTGCTGGCTGAAGATTTCGGCAGGCGTGCCGTACCGTTCCTCAATCATCTTGTCAAGGTCTATGAAATGGTAGCCGAGATTGTCCGCCACCGCTCTTCCGAACGATGTCTTGCCGCTTGCCATAAAACCGGTCAGTGCGAATATCATCAGAACAAGGTAGGTTCTCCCTTATCGTCCCACACCTGCTCAACGGCTGTGGTATCTTCCTGAATATCAGGAATTTCATTCATTGATTCCGTCTTTTCGAGAGGCTCGTCGCCCTCGGATTGGGCTTCGTCCTGACTCTCCTCCTCTTTATATAGCGGCTCTATGAAGGTTACAGCAGAGACCTCGTACGGAGAGACTTTCTTGCCTTTCGCCCTGAAGCCTTTCACACCGATGAACTGCTCAACGTCAATCGTTTCCTCTTCACGGTTCTCATTCTTGCCGCCGAATGTGACTTTGATCTGCGGATACTTGTCTTCACAGATGGCGATGAATGCAGAGCCTGTCCCTTCCGAGATGAAACTTACAGGGATGCCGTTGTTCGGCTCGAAACAGAATCTCTTGATATAGTTGGCTTTCGCTTCCCCGTCATAATAGAGGACGGAGAAAGTCTTGCCCTCATCGAACTTCTCTATCTTGAGTATCTCGCCCTGATAGTGGTTGTTGAGGTCGAATGAAGTGGTGTAGTAACTGCCGTCGGTGCAGATTACCAGAATCTTCTCGCCATCGAGGAATTCACCGATGTAGGTTCCACGCTCTGTATCGGAGAGTCTGTTGATGTCACCGTCAAACCATATCTTCTTGCCGGAGAGCGTTGAGACGCCTTTGCTCTTGAGCGCGATACGTGATATGATATTCTTGTTGGTCACCACGTTTCCTCTCGAACTGCGCCCTTTGATGGCAAGGTCGGCGAAATTGAATTCGTCCACAAGTTTCTTGAGCTTGGGCCTCGGCTTGTAGTTGATGCGGAGAACCTCGGCTTCGCCGTTGCTGTTGGCCGTGAACCAGATGACTGTCGAACCTTCGGTTCCCTGCGTGAGGTCGTATTCCTTGTCGCGGGTGATTCCCATAATCGAGAAGCGCTTGGCATAGTAGGTTCCTCCCTGCTTTCCATCGCGATAGACAGCGTTGTAGACCGTGCGCTCGTCCTTGCGGTTGAAAACTGCAACGTGGATAATGTCCTTGCCCACGAAAGCCTTGTCCTTCACCTTGCTTACCTGGAAGATTCCGTTCTTTCGGAACACAATTATTTCTGCGATGTCGGAGCAGTCACAGATGTATTCAGCTCCGTCAATCTTCTTCTGGTCAATCCCCACGAACCCGTCCGCCTTGTTTGCATAGAGCTTGGCATTCATTGTGACAACCTTCTCTGCCTGAATGTTTTCGAAGGCGGTAATCTCGGTCTTGCGCGGGAATGCGGCGCCGTATTTCTTCTTCAGGGACTGGAAATAGCGTACCGTATAATCGGTAAGATGCTCCAGATGGTTCTTGACCTCTTCGATGTCGGCTTCAAGCCCTCTGATTCTCTCCTCGGCTGCCTTGATGTCGAACCTCGATATTTTGCGTACAGGTTTTTCTACCAGTTTGGTGATGTCTTCGTGGGTGATAGGCTTGTGAAGAAGATGCTGGTACTCTTTCATTCCCGCTTCCACGTCCTTGATCTGTCTGTCCCAGGATGCGGCATCGTTTTCGAGTATGCGATAGACCTTCTGCTCGAAGAATATCTTTTCCAAAGAAGAGTAGTGCCAGTCCTGTTCGAGTTCACCGAGAACCACCTCCAACTCCTGACGGAAGAGCTCTTGAGTATGGAAGGCGTTGTACTTCAGGATTTCATCAACGCCCATGAAGTGAGGTTTGCGGTCCATTATCACGCAGGCGTTAGGAGAGAGCGACACTTCGCAGTTAGTGAAGGCGTAGAGAGCGTCGATGGTCTTGTCAGGGGAGATGTCGTTCTGCAGCTGTATCACTATCGACACGCTGTCGGATGACATATCATCGATTTTCTTGATCTTTATCTTCCCTTTGTCATTTGCCTTGATGATAGAGTCGATGAGGCTTTCGGTAGTCTGGCCGTATGGAATCTCTGTGATTGTGAGTGTCTTCTTGTCAGTCTTGACAATTCTGGCCCGGATTCTTACCCTGCCCCCGCGCATACCTCTTTCGTACCGTGTGCAGTCGATAAGGCCGCCGGTAGGGAAGTCGGGAAAGAGTTCGAAAGGCTGTTCCCTCAAAGCACATATACAGGCATCGAGCAGTTCGTTGAAGTTGTGAGGAAGAATCTTTACGGCAAGACCTACTGCAATTCCGTCGGTACCCTGTGCCAGAAGCAGAGGGAACTTCATTGGAAGCACGACAGGCTCCATATTCGTTCCATCGTATGAAGGCACCCATTCGGTAATCTTCTTGTTGAATGCCACTTCAAGAGCGAACTTGCTCAGGCGGGCTTCGATGTAACGGCTTGCAGCTGCTGAGTCGCCAGTGAAGATATTTCCCCAGTTTCCCTGACAGTCAATCAGATAATCTTTCTGCCCAAGGCTCACAAGCGCGTCCTTGATGGAAGCGTCGCCGTGAGGGTGATACTTCATCGTGTCTCCCACGATGCCGGCAACCTTATGGAAATGACCATCGTCCACCTTCTGCATTGCGTGGAGGATACGGCGCTGCACAGGCTTGAGGCCATCCTCTATGTGAGGTACGGCACGGTCCAGGATGACATACGACGCGTAGTCAAGAAACCAGTCCTTGTACATTCCGGAGAGCTTGTACTTGTTCTCTCCATCGGCTACAAGCCTGTCGTACTTGTCGGAGGTTTCCTGGTCGATGTTGTCATCATCCACAATTTCTCCACCCTCATCCAAATCTTCCCCGGTGGCAATATCTTCTTCGTCCCCGATAGGAACGTCAACGTCGTCGATGTCGTCAAATTTCATACAAAATGAGAATTATTAAACAGGTTCTTAGTCAAGTATGTATCCGAATTTCTTGAGTTTCTTCTTGTCCTCCCTCCAGTCCGGCTCCACTTTAACGTAGAGCTGAAGGAACACTTTCTTCTGGAAAAAGTGCTCCATATCGATACGGGCTGCGGTAGCCACTTTCTTGAGGGCCATACCGCCCTTGCCGATGATGATTCCCTTCTGAGAGTCACGCATCACGTTTATTATTGCACTGATGTCGTATCTTTCATCACCCTCCTTGAAAGCTTCCACTACGACCTCGGTGCAGTAAGGAATCTCTTTGTCGTAATTCTCAAGGATTTTCTCCCGGATGATCTCCGAAGCGAAGAACCGCATGCTCTTGTCAGTGAACTGCTCCTTGTCGTACCAGGGCGGGCATACAGGAAGCTGCTCCACAATCCTTTCGAAGATGTTGTCAAGATTGAATCTCTCCTTGGCGGAGGCCGGGATCACGGTGGCCTTCGGCACCAGATTCTGCCATTCTTCAATCAGGGACAGGACCTTCTGCTGGTCGCTTATGTCTATCTTGTTGATAACTATCACGACAGGGCACTCCAGCCGGTTGAGCTTCTCCACATATTCGGCGTTCTTATCCTTCTTCTCGACTGTATCTGTCACATAGAGGATTATGTCGGCATCTCCGATAGCCACGTCCACGAAATCCAGCATACTTTGCTGAAGAGCATAGTTCGGCTTCAAAATGCCGGGCGTGTCGGAATAGACAATCTGGAAGTCCTCGCCATTTACTATGCCCATAATGCGGTGACGGGTGGTCTGCGCCTTTGAAGTGACGATGGAGAGCTTTTCGCCCACCAGGGCATTCATCAGAGTGGACTTTCCGACGTTAGGGTTGCCGATTATGTTTACGAATCCGGCTCTGTGCTGTGTCGCCGTCATATCAGAATCCTCCCATTTTCAGGAAATTGACCTCTTTCTCCTCAAGAAACCGCCACTCGCCTCTGCGGACGTTCTTCTTCGTAAGGCCTGCAAAGAGGACACGGTCGAGCTTCTTCACGTTGTATCCCAGATGTTCGAAGATACGACGCACGATGCGGTTGCGTCCGCTGTGAATCTCGATACCTATCTCAGTCCTGTCGTCACCCACGTATGCGAGGGAATCGGCGGCAATCGGGCCGTCCTCCAGTTCAAGGCCTTCGAGAATCTTTTCGAAATCATCCTTGGCAAGAGGCGTTTCGAGAGTCACCTGATATATCTTCTTCACCTTGTGTGAAGGGTGTGTCAGCTTTTCAGTCAGTTCACCATCGTTAGTGAAGAGCAGGACTCCTGTGGTTGCCTTGTCAAGACGGCCAACCGGATATACTCTTTCAGGACACTTTTCCTTGGAAATCAAGTCAAGGACAGTGCGTTCCGCGTGTGGGTCGGAAAGTGTCGTGACGAAATCCTTCGGCTTGTTCATCAGGATATATACTTTCTTCTCACCGTGAAGGCGCTCGCCGTTGAAACGGATATCGTCCGTAGATTTCACTTTAGTGCCGAGTTCTGTCACAATCTTGCCGTTCACCGTTACAAGACCGGTCTGGATGAAGGTGTCTGCTTCGCGGCGGCTGCATATTCCGGAATTTGAGAGGAACTTGTTGAGGCGCACTTCATCGCTGGCTTTAGGCTCCTTTTTCGGAGTTGTCTCTATGCCGGTATATCGCTTGATAGGTTTCCTCTCATATTTCCGCTCGAAAGGCATTCCCGAAGTGTGCCCATCTTTGCTGTATCTCCCTTTGAAAGAGGATTTTCTCTCGTAACCTCCCTCTTCCTGCCTTCTGCTGGAACTGAAATGCCTTTCACCTGGTTCGGACTTTCTGCCCCTTGAGTATGGCCTGTCCGGGCTATCTGTATTCCTGCTTCTTGAATAGGGCCTTTCCGGATTGTCAGTTCTTCTGCCCCTTGAATAAGACTTGTATTCCCCGTCTTCAACTTTTCTTGCTCCGTAATATGGCTTGTCACTGCCTTCATCTTTCCTTGCCCTTAAGTAAGGCCTTTCTCCGTTCTCTGGCTTTCTTCCTCTTGGAGAGTATGGCCTGCCTGCTGATTTTCTGGCAGAGCGTGGTTTTTCTGCGCTTGAACGCCTTGATGATGAGGTCTTTTGACCTGATTTTCTTTCCATTTGATTAGTATGTGGTTATATCAAAATTCGAAGATTTCAACCCACAAAGGTAATCTAACGGATTGAAATTTCCTATTTTTGGGGTGATTAAGAACCATTTCAAAACAGGTTCAAAACAGGTTCTGGGAACCGTTCCGGAAATAGGTTCTAATTCAAAAAGAAAAACAATGGACTTCAGACAGAATTTTGAAATCGCCTTGCGGTCGCTGCGGGGCAACAGGTTGAGGACATCGCTTACGGTGGCGATAATTGCAGTGGGAGTAATGTCTCTTGTCGGAATACAGACCGCTCTCGACATAATGTCGGAGAAGGTTGTGGGGAGCTTTTCGAAGATGGGTGCATCTTTGTTCAGGATAGAGTCGAAGGAGGACTATGCTCCTGTCGGATTGCGTGAAGCCCGTGACTTTGTGGAAAGATGCGACTTTGCCGGTTCGGCTTCAATATCATCATTGCAGTCGATGACGTCACAGATAAGGTGCGGGACGAAGGTCACGGACCCCGTGGTGTGCGTGATTGCGTCTGATGAAAACTATCTTGGATCCCAGATGCTTGCGCTTTCGGCTGGACGGAATTTCAGACGAGAGGAAGTGCTCTCGCGTGAGAGTGTGGCAATCATCGGAGATAATGTCCGCAGGAAGCTCTTCGGGGAAGGGTCGGGAGTGGGGGAGACTGTCGTGGTCGGTAACGGACACTATGTCGTGACAGGCACATTGGAGCGTCAGGGCGCCATCTTCGGCACAGGGGCTGACAACAGCGTGGTGATACCGGTAGGAGGCGACTGCGTCTGTACAATCGACATCCTTCCACTTCCTGAAGAGGATTTTATGGAGACGGTGGAACGGTCACGGCTCCTTATGCGTTCCGTGCGAAGGTTGAGGCCCGGTATGGAGAATGATTTTGTGATTGTGCGCGCCGATACGATGCAGGACAAACTTTCGTCACTCAAAGACAAACTTTCCATAGCGGCTCTTGCAATAGGGTTGGTGACGCTGCTCGGCTCTGCAATAGGACTTATGAACATAATGCTTGTCTCGGTGAAGGAACGGACCAAGGAGATAGGTACCAGAAAGGCTCTGGGCGCTTCCCCTGCTACGATACGCCGGCACTTCCTTGCGGAATCAGTGCTTGTAGGACAGATAGGCGGCATTTGGGGAATCCTGCTGGGAATCCTCTTCGGGAATATCGTTGCCCTCGCTATGGAGGGGAACTTCACCGTTCCTTGGGAATGGGTTCTGATGAGTGTCGGTATCTGCCTGGCAGTGAGCCTTGTTTCCGGATATGTCCCGGCGAGCAGGGCGGCGGCTCTTCCTCCTGTGGAGGCCTTGCGTGATGAATGATTCCGCCCGCTCTGCTGCGGATGAGAGACATTCGCCTGTCAGACGGCATAGACAGGATAATCGAAACTGTAGTCGAGGAACTCTTGAAGAGAGGCTCTGTATCCGGCATCGAACTCCGTTACGCGGCCTTTTCCGGGCACGAACGGGTCGATGCGCCGCTTCTTCGCCTTGATTGTTCTGGCTTCGGCAGAGTCGGAACCTTTGACGGTTTCTCTGTATGACTTGAATCTGCGCCATTGCTCCGCTGTCCGGCTGTTACTTTCAATCTTCTCTATCACAGCCTCTTCAGGAAGATATAACTCCTGCTCCGAGAGTATTCCGCAATGGATGGCCTCTGCAAGGATTTCAGCGAGCCTCTGCATTGCGAAGCGGTCGGCATCGCAAACGTACACCTTTGAGCATTGAAGGGAGAGCCGGGCAAAGAGGGAGGCCTTGACCGGGTCGGTGAAGACTATCTCCGGCAATCCGCGTTCGTTCCTCCCGGCTTCGAGATTGCTGAAAAGGTCACGGATTGTGACTATGTCGGCGAACCCGTAGTTCAATACGTTGCCGCAGGTGTATTCCAAACGGTCTGAAGAGAGTTGCGGCGTGTCGTTGTCGGCGATAGGAAATCGGTGGTAATCAGCAACGTCCTCGGCTTTCAAGCCGTATCCTTCGAGTATCCCGACCAGCAGGCTGTCGTTTGAAATGAATTCAAGTGTCCTGTCTTCAGTGGATTCCTGCTTTTCGTGGTCACAGTGGAGGAAGTCCACGACGTGAGCGAAGGACGGCGTGGCAATGTCGTGCAGCAGCGCAGCTGCGCTTTGTTGCAGATTTTCAGTGAAATGCCACACAATCAAGCCTGCTCCGATGCTGTGGTCAAGTCTGGAATATCTTCCTATGTTTCTGAAAAGGTGGAATCCGGTATATTCGCAGCCGCAGTTCATACCGATATGTGCGAGCCGCTGCATCGAAGGCGTGCCGGACATCTTCCTTATGAATTGAGGAATCTCTTGATGATATATTTCGTGCAGGGCGTATCTTTGTTCCATATCCTGATATCTTGCCGTACATTCGGCCCGGTGGCAAAGATAATCATTTCAAAAGATGTTGCGAACGTACGGATTATGATTTTTTTTGTACTTTTGCGTCCGGAAAACAACGAATAACAACAATACAATGAGAAAGAAAATCGTAGCAGGCAACTGGAAGATGAACACTACCGTTGCTGAAGGCGCAATCCTTGCGAAAAACATCGTGGCAAAGTTCAATGAAGTCCCTTCAGATGTGACTCTCGTGGTCGCTCCTCCTTTCACCCATCTTGTGACAGTGGCTTCTGAAATCAAGGGTACAGAAATCAAACTTTCTGCGCAGAATTGTGCGAACCAGCCGAAAGGTGCATTCACAGGCGAAGTTGCAGCAAATATGATCAAGGATGCAGGATGCCAGTACACAATCCTCGGACACTCTGAGCGCCGCGAATATTACGGTGAGACTTCAGCCACTCTCGTAGAGAAGATCAATCTTGCCTTCGAGGCCGGTCTCAAGGTTATCTTCTGCGTTGGAGAAAAGCTTGACGAGCGTAATGCAGGGAAGCATTTCGAAGTTGTAGGAAAGCAGATAGAAGAGGTTCTCTTCACCCTTTCCGCAGAGCAGATGGCAAACGTAGTGATTGCCTACGAACCTGTATGGGCTATCGGAACAGGCGTTACCGCCACTTCCGAGCAGGCTCAGGAAATACACGCATTCATCCGCAAGTTCGTTGCCGACAAGTTCGGTGCGCAGGTTGCTGAAGATACCACAATCCTCTACGGTGGAAGCTGCAAACCATCAAATGCAAAGGAACTTTTCGCCTGCAAGGATATTGATGGCGGCCTCATCGGCGGAGCATCGCTGAAGGCTGACGACTTCATCGCTATCGCAAAGTCTTATTGATAAGATTATGAATTACATAGCCGTTCATTTCAAGATCTCTCCTTACAGCGAGATGGCGGCGGAAATTGTCGAAGCCGAGATTTCAGATCTTGGCTTCGACAGTTTTACGATGGACGATTCCACCCTCAATGCCTTCATTCCGCAGGACCTTTTTCATGAACCTGACCTCAAGACAGTGCTGGGCGGCCTTTACAATGCTGATTTCAAAGTTTCCTACAGCACTGAACTGATTGCACAGCAAAACTGGAACGCCCAGTGGGAGAGCGATTTCGAGCCCGTTGTGGTAAATGGTATGGTTACTGTGAAGGCCGTGTACCATAAAGATCTGCCACGCACGAAATACAATATAGTCATTGACCCGAAGATGTCATTCGGCAGCGGACATCACCAGACTACCTGCATGATGATAGAATCTCTTCTTGAAGAGGGCAGGGAATTGAAAGGAAAGGCGGTCCTTGATATGGGATGCGGTACCGGAATCCTTTCGATAGTCGCTGCAAAGCTTGGCGCAGGCGTTCCGGTCCACGCAGTTGACATTGACCCGGTGTGTGTAAGCTCCGCCAATGGAAATGCCCGCCGCAACCGTGTTTCCCACAAGATCGTGAACCGTTGTGGTGATGCTGCAATCCTCCAGAAAGGCAGTTACGACTATATACTTGCCAATATCAACCGCAATATTCTTCTTGCAGATATGGCAACCTATGCAAGGGCGCTCAAACCGTATGGCGGAAGCATCTTCATAAGCGGATTCTTTACGGAAGACATACCTATGCTCGAAGAGGCGGCTGCTTCCTTGGGAATGAGGAAAGTTGCCGTCAAACAGAGAGATGAGTGGGCTTTGGTCAAACTTCGTAAGTAGCATTCTATTCAGGCACAAAGAGTTCCGGCGGGCTAAAGCCCTGCAGTCCGGGCCGCATTTCAAAACGGGTTCTAAAACAGTTTCAAAAACGACGCCTAAAATTTGGCGGTCCGAAAAAGTTACTTACCTTTGCAGCCGCATGGAACGGCTGATGTTTCTCAAATGATTGAAAGCCGTAACAGAATGCGGGTGTGTTGTAATTGGTAGCCAAGCCAGACTTAGGATCTGGTGCCTAGTGCGTATGGGTTCGAGTCCCTTCACCCGCAC
>JAGHVK010000012.1 GCA_018064345.1 Candidatus Cacconaster merdequi | reverse complement strand
GGAGGAATCATCGACGGCAACCACAAGGCTGACGGCATATCGATTGACGGGGGCCGGGAGACGGTTGTCCGCAACTGTTCCGTCAAACACGTGCGGACGGGTCTCCATATCAAATATGGCGCGAACAGCGGCTCGTCGGACTGCGACATTCACGACATCAACATCGTTTGTGACTACCGACCTGACTGTACGGGCATTCTTGTCGAAGGGTATGACAACACCTTCACCAATATCCGCATCTCCGGGGCCCTGATAGGAGTGAGGCTCGTCAGCGCGGGCAACTATCTGAGGAATATCCATCCTCTCTTTTACAATTCGGAGAAGGACTATGAGCAGAGCATAGGATTCCTGTGCGAGAGTGACAACAACTGGTTCGATTTCTGCTATTCGGACCAGTTCGGGACGGGATTCCAGAACAGCGGTCAGTACAGTGTCCTGGACAACTGTTTCGTATTCTGGTATGCCAAGACAGGTAAGCGTCATACCGCTATCAGGTCAACCGGGGAGTTCAATCTGACCGTGACGAATTTTACCGCCGGAATGGGTGGCTGGAACGCCGCGTCGGAGGCGAATCTGCTCCTTGATGCGGCACAGCCCGGAGGCAGGGGAGTCTTCAATAATCTCCACATATCCGAGCCGGAGGTTCTCTCCGATACGAAATATCTGGAGTACGTCAAATGATTGCCGGAGGCAGCTTCTTGTTTTCGACTGACAGAACCGCCGGAAGATTACTCCACCGCATCGAAGTACATCGCGTCCATACCGCAGCGGGGGCATTCCTTCGGCGGCTCGGTGCCGACGTGCTCATAACCGCACACAGAGCAAATCCAGGTCTTTACCTGCTGCCCTGAAACTTCATTCTCTTTCTTTTCCATGGCAGGTGAGATTATAATTGACGATTGGGCTCGAGAATCTGATCGGCGGCCTTTCTGGTATCGACCTTGTCGATGATGCGTTCGAGGATACCGTCTTCGCTGAAGACAAAGGTCTTGCGGAGTGTACCGCCACAGATTCTGCCGCAGAACTTCTTCTCACCCCAGGCACCAAGAGCCTTGAGAAGGGATGCTTCCGTGTCTGCCAGAAGGGTGAACGGCAACGAATGTTTCTCCCTGAAGCCGGCGTGGCTCTTCGCGGAATCCTTGCTTACCCCGATAACGGTATAACCCGCTGCGCGCAGGTCATCATACGCATCACGGAAACTGCAAGCCTCCGCCGTACAACCGAGCGTGTTATCCTTGGGATAAGTGTACAGGACAATCTTGTGCCCCTTACCCAAGAGATCTTCTGTCTTTACGATAGCGCCTTTCTGGTCCTGGACCTGAAATGACGGCATTTTGTCTCCAATTTTCATGGCTCTCAAATTTAATGATTACGGATGCAAAGATACAGGCAGTCCGTCCATCAACAGCAAGACTTCGATACTATTTTTCAATTGCAAGCATTGACGGCATCAATAGATTCTTATCTGCGCGGATACACTTTGGGGAGACTATCGCTTTCCGGAGACATATCCACGAGATATGTTTGCCAAATGTTAGCCACAAAAATCTACAGGTGGTCAATGATGCGACAGATTAGTTTAACGTGATTTATATGTTTCAAGATAGGTTTCGTCTCAATGTTCATCCACGATAATAGTTGAAACATTTTTTCATACATCACCTTTGCATAGGATGTTGATTTCTCTGCGGTATTTGGCTTGAAACAAATAGGCTCATTATGTGCTATCCTATTTCTGAGCTCATTGATTTCGTTCAATTCGCCAAAGATGAAAGAATGATCATATCTTAGAATCTTTGTGGATGTAGGCTTATTTGGAAAAACCTTTAAGAGAATCCTCCCTGATGCCGTATATTGAGGACCGGCATACATATATTTCCATATCCCAAATTCCATCTTGGAAAGCATTTTTGATGGTGTATAATGGCTTTTTGAGGATACTTCATTGTAAACTTTCTCTATGATCTTCTTGGTACTTTGTGTCATCCTATTATCAAACATCCCACCTGGTAATATGGAATCTCTTAGCCAGTCCGCTCCGTGTGTAGAAGACATAAAGCAATCAATTCTATTCCTCAACCCTACCTCCAGACAGCTTACTATTGAAAACATTTCTCTGGACAAAACCTGATTGAGCCGATATAGTCTCACCGCTCTTGATTTGTTTCCCCCACAAGCAGTTAGATATCTGCTAAATCTTTCACTCGATACCGCAATCAAGAAATTTGAATAGTCCATTTGCCGTATTTCAAAAATAATTTATATATTTGCAGCGTTTATTCCCGGTAGCCCCTGAAGCAATTCAAGCTATCGGGTCTCGTTTTTTTGCGAAGACTGCTGGAATCGAACCAGCGAAGCCGTAGCGGCAGCTTGAAGTTATCGCGCCTCCTT
>JAGHVK010000095.1 GCA_018064345.1 Candidatus Cacconaster merdequi | reverse complement strand
TAGGCGGTCACTTGAACTGGAGCAACATCAGTTATCTCAAAGTCTTTCCATTGGTCAGCAGCCTCGTATATGTCCACTGCAACTGCGAATTCAATCGTATGTACCATTAAGTCTGACACGCCAAGGATAATAAGCCGCAATCCCACCAATATCGATGTCTGTTTTATTAACACTTGTACATCGGAAGGTTTTTTTGCTTAACTTCACAAAATACTCATTTCAATCAAACAGATATGCAGAAATCAATCATCGCATCCGCAATTGCTGTACTGCTGACAGCCGGATGCAACGACAGGACGGCAGATACCGTAGTATTCGGTACTGTACGCACAGCTGATGAAGGTACTCCCGTAGCCGAGGCCATTGCGGTCAAGGACGGCCGATACGTTTATGTAGGTGACAAAGCCGGAGCCGCAGCTTACATCAAGGAAGGAGTTACCGAAGTCATTGACCATACCGGTAAAGGAATGGTGATGCCCGGGTGCTTTGAAGGACACGCACACTATCTGATGGCCGCTTCGCTCGGATGTATGGGCGGCCTGTCAATCGATTCCCAGAAAGATGATGTCAATTCGTTTTTGGAAAAGTTGAAGCTTGCATACTCTGATGCAAAAGAAAAAGGTAAATCCAGCATCTTCGGTTTCGGCTGGAGCTACTTGAACTTCAGTATCCAGGGAATGCCGACAATTGAACAGCTTGACGCCATCAGCCCCGACATAGCCGTATTCATCCACGATTCAGAGGGGCACAAGAGTCTTGCAAACTCACAGTGTCTCCGCAATGCCGGGATAATCGATGCCGAAGGCAATGTCCTCAAGGGGGAAATCCGGGGTGGAAAGATAAGTATGGATGCCGATGGAAAGCCTGACGGGCTTCTTCTTGAGCAGGCTGTCGCTTACGTCCGCAATAAAGGTCTCAACTTTGATGAAATTCTTACAGATGATGTCGCCAGACAGTCTGCCCTGCTGTCCCAGCAGATGCTTCTTGCCAATGGATATGTGTCATATATGGACGGTTGGTCCAACTATTACGGTAACACCCGTTTCTACGACGAGGCCGAAAAACTTGATGCGGCAGGTGACCTGCATATTCTTCTTGGATTGTCATACGAATTCGACAGTTCCTGTGAAGATGTGGATGCAGAACTGGCCAAGGCGTTTGAAGTCAGGAAATATACCAAAGGACACATAAACGCTGATTTCATCAAACTGTTCATTGACGGAACAGTCGAAGGAGGTACCGGCCTTACCATTGAACCATATCCTGACGGACACGAAGGCATTGCCAATTGGGAGGAGGACGAAGTCGCCGACATTACTGGCAAGGCTAATGCACAAGGTTTTACAATGCATATCCATACAATGGGAGATGGGGCGGTACACCGTTGTGTGAACGCATTTGTCGAAAAGGGCACGAAAGAGGCCAGAAACACACTGGTACACGTACGCAATATGCCGGATGAGGATTTTCGCAGGGTTGCCGAAAACGATGTCGTGGTGGTCGGCGGTATGCTTTGGCACGTCCTGTCCGATGATATCTGGGACCGGATCAAAATGATTGCTCCGGAAGGTGTGGCTTGGAAATCTTATCCTATGAAGTCGTTCTTCGACAACTCTGTGGTGATGACTTCACATTGTGACTTCCCGGCTACTTCCGGATCACCAAACGATCCGTTCGGAATTATGGAGATTGCCGTTACCGGCAGCTCTCTGTATCACGGACAACCTGACGTACATACCAGAACTTGGTGGCCGGAAGAACTCATCACCCGGGAACAGGCATTTCAGGCACTCACTGTCAACGGAGCCTGGCAGATGCATTGTGAGGATGAAAGGGGCAGCATAAAGGTTGGTAAATATGCTGATTTCCTGCTTATTGACAAAGATGTGATTGAATGTCCGGTAACGGATATCCACAACGCGAAGGTAATATCAACCTGGTTTGAAGGAAAGAAGGTCTATCAAAAGAAATGACGACTGGAGCCTGTTTTGAAATAATCCATTTCAAAACAGACTTCAGCTATTCTGCAAGAACTCCCCTTTCCCGAAGGATGGATTTTTTGAGTTCAACGATACGCCTGGCACTCTGGGTGATGCGCTCTTCGGTGATTATTCCCTTGGAAACTGCATCGGAAAGAGCGTTGAATGCATCTTCGTAATGAGTCGGGAGCAGAATGATGTCCACTCCTGCCAGAACAGCATTGATTGTGGATTCCTCCACTGTGTAGTGGTTGGTTATCGCTCCCATTTCGATGGCATCGGTGACCACGATACCGTCGAATCCCAGTTCACCGCGCAGTTTGTCCGTAATTATGACCTTTGACAGTGTTGCCGGCAGATTGTCCCTGGTGACGTTAGGTGCCGCGATATGGGCTGTCATAATCATCTTCGCACCTTTCTCAATACCTTTCTTGAATGGAATCATCTCGCATTCAAGCATCTGTTCCCAGGTTTTCAAGCTTTCGGCATAACCGGTGTGAGTGTCGGTC
>JAGHVK010000032.1 GCA_018064345.1 Candidatus Cacconaster merdequi | reverse complement strand
AAATCAAGTATACGAAAGGAACAAACACTATGCTGGCAAAAACGCAAATGCAGGAAATCCAAGACCTGAAGCTGCGGGGCTATACCAAATCCGAGATCGCTGCCTATTACAAGGATCAGGGACTCAAGGCACCCAGCAGGCCAACCATCTCAAAGTACTACGACATGGACGTGGTACCGGACAACCCGGGCGAGAAACTCGCCAAGGAAAAAGCATTCGATGCCTCACCGTTCAAGGAAGCCATCATCGCCATTCTTGAAAGCAACTCTCAGAAAGATTTCTGCATGTCGTCAGTGTACGACGTGCTCTGCGAGATGTTCATAGAGAACGGAGACTATGAAGAGCTTCCGGGCAATGAGCAGACACTACGCAACTATGTCCATTATCTCAACGACAGCGGACAGATAAACCGCGATCCGGAACACTTACGAGTCTACAATCATGTATTCGATACGCCGCCCGGCGAACAGATGCTGATCGATTTCGGAGAATACACGATCAATTCAAAGTCATCGATACATTTCATCTGCCTGCTTTTAAGGTACAGCCGCATGCTGTATGTATTCGCTCAGGACCATAAATACAATGCAACGGAGGCCTGTCAGGCAATGTACAGATGCTTCTGCCGTATGGGAGGCCGTCCCAAGGTACTTGTCATCGATCAGGATGCCGTATTCGTATCGAGCGAGACCTATGGCGAAGTCATCAAGACCAGGGTGTTCGAAGACTTCTGCACGGAACAGGACTTAAGGCTCTGGGTATGCAACAAGGCAGATCCTGAAAGCAAGGGACCGATAGAGAACTCCGTAGGCTATGTGAAGAAGAACTTCTTCTCAGCCCGCGACATCACCTGCATAGATGATGTATGGCGTTCACTCCCCGGATGGATCGAGCGCAAATCAAAGCGAATCCATAAGGCTACCTACCGCGTCCCGGAAGAGGTGTTCCGTGATTATGAGAAGGATTCCCTGAGGCCGCTCCTTCAGTCGGTGTACGAGACTTCGCCCAGCAGCTTCAAGAGCTATGACATCAAGTCCACGCCGTATGTTTTATATAAATCCTGTTACTATTCCGTACCGCAGAGCTGCGCATACAGCACCGTGAAGTACAAGATAGTATCCGGAAGGATCAACATTTATGATGAGAACTACAAGTTCATATGCTGCCATAACCTGAGCGAGCGCAGAGGCAGCTACAATCAGCTCGATGCGCACAAGAAGTCTGACAGCGGCGACTGGATCGAGATAATGGAAAGCATGCGCTCCAAATGGAACTGCTATGATTTCCAGCATTTCGTAAACGGAATCAAGAAAGAGAATCCGCGCCATGTCGCAAAGCAGCTCTGGGCCATCAATAAATATCTTGATGCTCAGAAACCTGATAAATCCTTCGTGGCTTCCGTGATGAAGGAATGCTGCGAGAATTACCG
Organism: Candidatus Cacconaster merdequi; assembly: GCA_018064345.1. Taxonomy (GTDB): domain Bacteria; phylum Bacteroidota; class Bacteroidia; order Bacteroidales; family UBA932; genus Cacconaster; species Cacconaster merdequi. The sequence continues at coordinate 1,228 of JAGHVK010000032.1, read as the reverse complement.
CTATACATACAACCAGTTCCGGACTGTATTCGAACTTCGTCGTGCAGGCTCTAAAACATCCGGCATCACCTCTTTCATGGATGGTCATGATGACCCTGTGGAATACAAGGACCTTGATACCTATACGAAGGCATTCAATGACCGCATCGAAAGGGAGGTGGCTATTGTATGAACCGTAAGGTATTAAGGGCAATGGATACCGACCACATCCCGACGCAGCGTCTCGTGGCTCTGCTCGAGACCTTTGGCATAAAGCATGCAGCCAGGGCCCTGCCGGACCTTCTGGAGTCGGCGGAGCAAGCTGATGCGACCTGCAAGCAGTTCCTGTTATCCTGTCTGGAGACAGAGGTAACCGGAAGGAACGAGCGCCGTAGGAAAAGGAATCATTCTGCGGCACATTTTCCTCCGAACATCTCGCCAATAGACGAGTTCATGCCTGAGGAACTCAAATCCGGAATAACCAGGAGCCAGATCGTGAAGCTCAAGGAACTGGACTGGCTCGACAACAAAGGCAACCTCGTCTTCGCAGGCCCTCCCGGACTCGGAAAGACGATGATAGCCTGTGGACTTGGACTGCAGGCCATCAATGCCGGATACACTGTATGTTTTGAAAAGATGGTCAACCTCATAAAGATCCTGGATTCGGCTGAAGTCGAACGCACTGCCGGATTCAGGCTCAAGAACTTAAAGAAGGCACAGATGGTCATCATCGATGAGATCGGATATACTCCGATAACCCGTGACCAGGCCAATAAGTTCTTCACCTTCATCAGTGACACTTATGAGACGACATCTCTTGTTTTCACAACCAACAAAGAAGTAGCAGACTGGGCGGAGATGATGGGAGACCCTGTGCTTACCACAGCGCTCCTTGACCGTATACTTGAGAACGCCAAGTGCTATTCTTTCAAGGGTGAATCCTTCAGGCTTAAGCACCCTGAGAGATTCGAAGGAAACTGATATATGTAAAAATCTGCTTACCGAAAGGATGTAAAAAAGTCCTTACCGAGTGATGTAAAAAACTGATTACCGAACTATGGAAAAGACTGCTTACCGGATAATGTAAAAAAGTTCTTACCTGACCGTGTAAAAAAGTGGTTGACATTTGCACGGGGCTGGAGGCCTCGCTGGTGAACACCATGAGCAGGGAAACGATCCTGAAACAGTATCTGGAGAATGTAAAAGGGGACTATGAGTACGTCCTTCTGGACTGCTCGCCGTCTCTGGG
>JAGHVK010000041.1 GCA_018064345.1 Candidatus Cacconaster merdequi | reverse complement strand
ACGGTTGTTTCGACAATCATACCTGGGGCCCGTACATCGCGGTCCCTCTGGCGGTGCAGAACTGGGCTGTAGCCGCGCGGTGCGATCACGAGATCACTTGTGAACTGCCTCCTCCATCGTCCGGAGCTCACAGGGTCATTGCCCACAAGTATGTGTCGGATGACAATGGAGGAGTGCAGGTCCAATTGTATGAGATAATCGGAGGTACACACAGTCTCAGTACGTCCGATCTGCCGTATCATCGGGTGGTATGGGACTTTTTCAAAGAGTATCTGGTGTCTCCAAAGCACACGGAAACATATTAGATCACGCTTCTCGAGCGCAGCACATGGATGAGAACAAGAGGAAATCTGTAAACCTTGTGCCGAAATTATAAAGAGCTCTCACCTTCTCATCGGAAAAGATTCGCTATGGTTTGCAAGTCGTTAAGCCATAATCTGGTTTACGGAGACAACGTTCTTTGAAATCGGCGGAGTTGGGGTTTTCTTATTTTTGAGCATAATGCCATTTTATGCCAAATTAGGCATTTTTAGGCAAAAATCGTTGCATATCGTAAGCGTCTCCGCGATGACGCATTGACTGGCTTCGATGATCCTGCTACCTTTGCCAGAATGTCGTTATTTCCTCAATATTGGATCTATTACCTTCATTTTTGCGCCAGCCTACAAAAATGGCGTATAAAGCATCCTGCGTGGCAGTTACCTATGCCTGAAACGGAATTTAAATAATACAGATCAATTGTTGCCCCCTATCTTGCTTATCGTTCCCCCTAGAAAATCTGCGTGCTAGCGACCCGTCAATCATATCGGAGAACCCGCACCATAGGTAGAGTATTCAGAACGAGACAATGAAAACCGCAGGGAAAAGCAACTTTACTGCAACAACGGCTCTGGAGACAGATAATATTGGACCACAGACTCATCCTATACGCGCACAGCTTTGCGGAATAGGCTCTTAACCAGCAACTTGTGGAACATCCAGATTCCTATGAAACACAACCGGCCTAAGAAATTGTTGAACTTGACAACAGTCGTGACAGAAGCATCCTGCCATCCGTCTTCCGGATTGGAGCAATAGATCCCAACCTGAAAATTCAGATGTTTGTCATTCTTGCAGAGTATGATTTCCTCTTCGTTTCTTTCTGATACAAGTTTCCGAAACCCGCCGCCGCCATTCAAACCAAGCGGCCTGACTATGGCATTGCGCAGATTCATAAGTCAGGCTACCGGCTTCGGAAAGTCGCAGAACATCTGCTCGAAAATACTGTCCGGAGACAGTGGCGAATCCGGATTGATTCGCCTGAAGACACTGTCACAATAATCAGCAGGAAGATATTTATCTATTAGTTTCATTCGAATAATTCTATGCTCTATGAACATACATCCTTGACGGCTCGTCTTCCCCATCCCCAGTGGCCGGGCAGAGGTACTCCCATCCGTAGCGCTCATAGAAACCGGTATGGTTTGTCAGGAGATAGAGAGTCCCGATTCCGTGAGAGGCCATATCGCAGCAGACGAAATCGAGAAGCCTTCCGGCGATTCCGCGGCAGCGGTATTCCTCCTCTGTGTAGACGGCGCACACATTTGGGGTCAGGTCCTTCCTGTCGTGGAAATCATTCTCAATGACACCCATTCCGGCGACAATCCTGTCGTCGTCAAGGCAAAGATACCAGCTTGGCACGGTAGCCGAGAAGGATGCTTCCATACTTTCTTTATACGCTTCCTTCGGGACATTCCACTTGCTGGAGAACCATTCTGCAGCCGCACTGACCATCTCCCGATTGTCTGACAGTTTGATGATTTTCATCGCACGGCAATACTATTTGCGAACAAGAATCGGTCCCTTTTCGCCGTTGTGGATACCCAGCACGCACCAACTCACTAATGGAATGCGTTTGATCAATTCATAGATTGCCGGGCTGAGAAGCAGCACAGCTACAGTCAGAACTGCGTATATTGCTCCTGGCGCAAGACAAGTGTATTCCTTCAGCATCGTTCCTAATGCGACTACAACCAGATAGTG
>JAGHVK010000067.1 GCA_018064345.1 Candidatus Cacconaster merdequi | reverse complement strand
ACTTTGTTGATTCTTATTGTTCCTTCTGTCATAATTACTCCCGATTTATTTTTCCGTTATTCGAATTCTTCTTTCAAAATGCTCTGTACTTCCTGAACTGTTTCCTCTTCGAGGTCAGCCCTGCGCATTATTTCTTCTACAGGAAGGGCGAGCACGCTCTTCGCTGTATCACAGCCATCCCCCTTCAGGGCATCGATGATCCACTGGTCTATCTCATCGCTGAAGGCTTCAAGCAATACGTCTTCCTCTTCATCCTGGGCAGAACCGTCTATTCTGTAAACTTCTATCTTGTATCCGGAAAGGTCTTCGGCAAGATGGATGTTGCTACCGTTCTTTCCGATTGCAAGGGAGAGTTCCGAAAGCTGAAGGTCCACCCTGATTGATTTCTCGGCTTCGTTCATCGTCATCGAAGAAATCTTGGCAGGAGAAAGAGCCCTCTGCACAAGGAGCTGGGTGTTGTTGGTCCAGTTGATGATATCGATGTTCTCGTTGCGGAGTTCGCGGACAATGCCGTGGATACGTGAACCTTTGACACCCACGCAGGCCCCTACAGGGTCAATGCGTTCGTCATACGATTCGACGGCCACCTTTGCTCTTTCGCCCGGCATGCGGACGACTTTCTTTATTGTAATCAGTCCGTCGAAGATTTCAGGAACTTCCTGCTCGAACAGTTTCTCAAGGAAGATGCTGGCCGTACGTGAAAGTGTGATGACAGGAGTGTTGTTCTTCATTTCCACGTTCAGAACTACTGCCTTGACGGTGTCTCCCTTGCGGAAGAAGTCAGAAGGAATCTGCTCGCTCTTCGGGAGAACGAGTTCGTTGCCCTCTTCATCCATGACGAGGACTTCCTTTTTCCACGCCTGATATACTTCACCGACGAGTATGTCACCGATTTTCTCCCTGTATTTGTTGTACAGGTTCGCTTTTTCGATGTCCATTATGCGGCTGGAAAGATTCTGCCTGAGGTTGAGGATTCCGCGCCGACCGAAGCTTGACAGGCTTATCTCTTCAGGATACTCCTCTCCGACTTCGTATGAATCATCGATTTTCTGCACCTCTTCTATGGATATTTCCTTGTTTGGGTCCTCAACTGTTTCAACTACAGTACGGTTACGCCATATTTCAAGGTCACCCTTGTCTATGTTTATGATGATGTCGAAGTTTTCCGCATCTCCGTACATCCTGGCAAGCTGGGTGCGGAAGATGTCTTCCAGCACGCTCATCATCGTAGGCCTGTCAATGTTTTTAAGTTCTTTGAACTCAGCGAAAGTGCTGATTAGGTTAAGACCTTCCATTGGTTTGTTGTTTGTTATTGTTTTATGATATTACTCTATTGAAATTGAATCGTCATCGTCAGAAACACCGGCAGAAGCCACTGTGAGGGAGAAGTCTTCCTTGTCACGGTCAAACTTCGACTCGATATGCCGGCTCAGGTTCACACAGTCATCGATGGAGACTCCTTCCTTGCGGGATATCACGACTTCGATGTCGTTATCTTCACTTACCGTCACCTCTACAAGGGACAGGTCCGTACCTTCGAGGTATTCGAGGACTATGGCCTCAACAGTTTGTCTTGCAATCATATTTCAAAACAGATATTGATGTTCATCAACGAAAAGAGGGGACTGTGCCGTCCCCTCATCTCGCCGCAAAGTTAATCATTTGCCGCTTAAATCGCAAATTATGCCGCAGATTTTGCATCATTTTTGATACTGGAAATTGAAGGGAAGTACAGTAACAATCCTAAAACAGGTTCTTTTGTTGGTAATAACACTAAAAAATTGTACCTTCGTAATCGCAATGGAAATTACAGCAAAAGCACTCGCGGAATATCTCGGGGGAGAAGTGGTGGGAGACCCCCTTGCAAAAGTGACGGCACCTGCGCGGATAGAACAGTCCCGTCCTGGAACGATATGTTTCTATGCAAATCCTAAATACGAGAGATACGTATATGACACAAAAGCATCGATATTGCTTGTAAACAAATCGTTCGAGCCCAAGCAACCGGTTCCTGCAACTTTGATAAAGGTGGAGGATGCATACCAGAGTGTGGCTCGCCTGCTGGGATATTTCAGTCAGATGAAGAAGCAGCGCAGAAGAGGCAACCGTCTTTGCGCGCGTATGGGATTCTCGACTCATATTTCCGCTTCCGCCAGAATAGGGAAGGGCACGTATCTTTATCCGCAGGTCTATCTGGGACCGAATGTCAGAGTAGGCCGCAACTGTATTCTTTATCCTGGCGTGAAGATCTATCACGACTGCGTGATCGGGGACAACTGCATATTGCACTCCAATGTAGTAATCGGTGCCGATGGTTTCGGCTTCGCTCCCAGGGAGGATGGTACTTATGACAAAATCCCGCAGTTGGGGAATGTGATAATTGAGGATGACGTGGAAATCGGAGCATGCTCGACGGTGGACCGCTCCACTATGAATTCCACTGTTGTCCGAAAGGGTGTGAAGATTGACAATCTCTGTCAGATTGCCCATAACGTGGAAATCGGTGAGAGCACGGTCATTTCGGCCCAGAGCGGTGTCGCCGGTTCAGCAAGGATAGGAAGTCACTGTATGATTGGTGGCCAGAGCGGAATACAGGGTCACATCACGATAGCGGATGGGACCAAGATAGCCGGCCAGTCCGGTGTGATGGGCAACGTTAATGAGTCCGGGAAGGTGCTTATGGGAAGCCCGGCATTTGATTATCGGCAATATATCCGTGCTTATGCCCTGTTCAAGAATGCAGCGACAAAGAGATGATGAAGCAGCATACACTTCGCAATACATATACTTTTTCCGGCAAAGGGCTGCATTCCGGCAAGAAGGTGACTATGACGGTCGGACCTGCAGCTGACAATACCGGGATTGTGTTTCACAGGGTGGATTTGGGTGAGGAGGCCATTGTCCCTGCCCTCGCAAAGTACGTTCACAAGACGGACAGGAGCACTTCCCTGAAAAAAGGAAAGACCGAAGTCCGTACTACAGAACATTTGCTTGCGGCTTTGGTCGGTCTTGGGGTGGACAATGCATCCGTGTGCCTCGACAATAAGGAAGTCCCAATCCTTGACGGGAGCTCGCAGCCGTATGCTGACGCAATCCTTGCAGACGGTCTTCAGGAGCAAGAGTCTGAACGAGAGTATTTTGTGGTTGAGAAAGAAGTGGAGTACACTGATCCGGAGAGCGGTTCAAGCATAAAGGTGCTGCCTTTTGACGGTACTGAATATGAGGTAAAGATTGATTTTAATTCAAAAGTTATCGGTATTCAGTGTGCTATTTGGAATAGTAGTGTTATATTTGCGCGCGATTTGGCTCCGGCCAGAACTTTCTGTTTTCTGAAAGAGGTCAAACCTCTGCTCGCTTTGGGCTTGATAAAAGGCGGCGATTTGTCGAACGCCCTTGTGATAGATGAGCCCAAAGGCTATTACGGAGAGGCTGTGCCGCGTTTTGACAACGAGTGCGCCCGCCATAAACTGCTTGACCTGATGGGTGATTTGGCCCTGATTGGCAAACCGTTGAAGGGCCGTGTCGTTGCATATAAGCCCGGACATAAGATAAATTCAAAGTTTGCGGCCTTGCTTGCCGCAGTTTAGGAATGATGGAAAACATTTACATACACCCTGATGCCAGAATCGGCAAGAATGTGGAGATCGGCCCGTTCTCGTATATTGATGGTGACGTTGAAATAGGGGACAATACCAGTATCGGCCCGAACGTGACCATCCTCAAGCACGTGAAAATCGGCAGGAACTGCCGCATTTTCCCCGGTGCCGTCATCGGAGCTGAGCCTCAGGATTTGAAATTCAAAGGCGAAGTAACCTACGTCGAGATAGGGGACAATACCACAATCAGGGAGTGTGCAACTGTGAACCGGGGTACGGGAGCAAGCGGCAAATTCCTTACAAAAGTCGGAAACAATTGTCTGATAATGTCATACGTGCATATCGCACACGATTGCCTTATAGGTGACAACTGCATTATCTCAAGTTATGCAGGTTTTGCCGGAGAGGCTACTCTCGATGAGTACGTGGTCGTAGGTGGTGGCACCTTGTGCCATCAGTTTACGCATATCGGAGCGCATGCAATGGTTGGAGGTGCTCTTGCCGTGAACAAGGACATACCTCCTTACTCGCTCGTCGGAAGGTCCCCTATAAAGTTTGACGGCGTGAACGTCGTGGGCCTTCGCAGACGCGGTTTCTCTGCTGAAGACATCGAATCCATCCATTCGATTTACAGGGTGATATATGAATCAGGGCTCAACGTGTCCGATGCTTGTGAAAAAGTCAGGGAGAGTCTGCCGGATTCGGTCTATAAGGACATCATACTCTCTTTCATATCTTCATCAGAAAGAGGAATCGTGAAGTAACAGCTGGTCGGAAATGGCGCTTTTCGACCAAATCGTGCTTACATCGGCGTATCTGCCGCCAGTTGAGTATTTTTTCGCCGTAGCCCAGAGCAAGGTCACTTTGATAGAGCAGTGCGAACTGTACCAGAAACAGTCGTACCGTAACAGGTGTGTGATATATTCTGCCGGTGGGCCTGAATCTCTTTCAATCCCTGTCGTTAAGGATGGAATCCATTCAAAACCGATCAGAGACATTCGTATCGATTATTCCGAGCCTTGGCTCCAGCATCATCTGAGAGCTTTCAAGGCCGCCTATAATTCATCTCCGTTCTATTCATACTATGAAGACGATTTCCTGTCGGTGTTCAACAGGAAGCCGGAGTTTCTGTTTGACCTGAATATGGAACTGCTGCTGCTTTGCTTGAACCTCCTGGGATTGAAGGCTGAAATCCGCCTGACCGAAGAATATGAGAAGGAGTATGCGAATGGTGACTTCAGGGTATCCATCCAGCCGAAGTACAAAGGCCGGTCACTTCTCGAAGAATATGAAAAAGAGAAGACCTATTTTCAGGTCTTCTCTCCAAAATCCGGTTTCGTGCCGAATCTTTCAGTTATCGACATTCTTTCCAACGAAGGTCCGAACGCCATATCTTTCCTGTTGTGAAACAGGCTGTCAGAACTTGAAGGCAAGAGTGCAGACAAACTTGTTCATGCCGTGGCTCACCGTCCCTACAGGGGCTTGAATCCCTGAGTAATCGTCATAAAGACGGAATGAAGTCTTTCCACAATCAGTATTCTGGTATGCGAAATCGAACGATGTGTTCTTACCTAACTTATATCCCAGTCCTAAACTCCATGTCCTGATATTGTCAGCGTAATCTGCAACGGCCCCGCTTGAGGTGTGACCTGCCCTGAACGCCATCTTGCCGAACCAGATTTCGCCTCCGATCCTGAATATGTTGCTGGCGTAAGCATGGTCGCGGAGATAACGGATTTCCCCGGAGAAAGAAGCTGTGTTGCCGTATTCATCGGCAACCTTCGCAGCGGAGCAGTTAACTCTTTCGTAATCGAAACTCAGGAGCCCGATTTTTCCGAAAGTGTACGCGGCTCCGATATTGAAACGCATAGGAGTCGTAATCGTATAGTCGTATACACCTGTTTTTGAATTGGCACTATATGTTTTCCCGTTGTCGAACGTTGTGCTCATATAGTAATTCCAGGTATCGTGAAGCGAGTACCAGGTAGGAGTCGTTATGGCGGCACCTATCCTGAGACCTGCAACAGGTGTGAACAAAGCTCCGAACTTCAAATTGATTCCTGTACCTGTTGTCTGCCTCCAGTAGAGGGTGTTCATCGATACGAAACCGTCCTGGAACAAATCGGAATCAAGGGCGGTCTCGCTGTACTGCTCGTCCTCCTCATATCTGACATCGTCCATATTAAGATTGACGCCAAGGAAGACTTTGTCTGAGAAGTTCATTCCTATGTTGAAAACATACTCCTGAATGCCACCCTTTGTGGAACGGTAATAGTCCTGGTCAAGGTCACTTGCCACGAAAACCTGCTTGTTGTCAGGATCGAAGTTCTCGGTGGCTGCTACGTATTCATCATCTGAATCAGGGAATTGAGTCTTGTCAATATCCTTCAGCGTAGAAAGTGCGTAAGTGTTCCACGCAAGTATGCTTCTCCAGGGCGCACTTGAATCGAAATAAGGGTCGTATCCGAGCCTTCCGGTCTCAAGGTCAGCAGAATGTATTCCGTTGACGGCTGCTCCCAGGCTTGAGAGCATTGAAGAATCGTCAGTGCGGCCAGCCGCGCACATTGTACTGTTGAAAGATGCTTTCCTGTTGTAGACTATCGAGAAGTTGAAGTTCAGCAGGCCATCATACGAACGAGTGTCAAAGCAGGTCATTGCACCGAAGTTCGAGAAGGTCAGACGTGAGCCTGAATCTTTTGAAAGAAGGTTGAGGTAAGATGCACTTGAATTCATCGAAGTCAAAGATGGAGAGATTGAGATCTGGGAGTGCCTTGATACCCCGGAACTTGCAGGATTGATGGAAACAGCTCCGAGATCTCCTCCGAGTGCTGTGAAGGCGTTACCCATAGCTATGGAGCGGGCTGTTCCCTCATAAGATTCCTGGGACAGCAGGAGAGCGTCCTGCGCTGTCTGTGCGTTAGACAATGTGGCAATTGCAATTGCCGTCAGCAATATGGTGAATCGTTTCATTTCGTTATCTTCTGAAAAATGTTTGTTCAATCTTATTATTGCAGCCATCTGTGATTCCGGCTGCCTGCACACGGTATCTTCCCTTAAGATGGCAAGTTACCTCCTTCCGCCCCCGGTATGAGTTCCGGTACCTGATGAAGGCCTTCCACCTCCCGATGAGCTTCCCGATGAACTGGAAGTACTTCTGCTCACACCTGAACTGTATGATGATCCGGAACTGCTCCGTGTGGTGTAAGTGCTGCCGCTTCCGGAGTTCCTGTTGGAGTTGGTAGTACGTACAACGCCGCTCTTGCCCAGACTTGGTGAAGATGTCCGTCTGGTAGTCGATCCGACAGTTGATGTGGTTCTGGTAGCCGTGGGACTGCTTGAACCGCCTGTTCTGTATATGCCTGAATTTCTGCTTGTCCTAGGTGTATACACGAGGTTCTTGTTATATGTGTGGCCGATAGCAGGTCCTGGCAGGAAATTGTAGTCCCAATAATAGTTCCAACCGTGATATCCCCAATGCCAAGGACGGTAAGGCCACGGATCTCCCCAGTACCAAGGGTCATTCCAGTACCAAGGGTCTCCCCACCTGTAATACCAATAGTCGTAGGCATATCCCGGGTAATAGCGGTAAGGGCCCCACCATGGATTGTACCAAGGGTCTCCCCACACTCCGAAGTTGTAGTTGAAAGAATAGACCGGACTGTCAAACCTGTGAAGCCGGGATGCATAGGTCCCGTCCTCCTGTTCAGTCACAAGCCACAGACGGCCTTCGTCGTCATTCGCAACGTACTGGTCCGTGTACATCTCGTTCCGCCTTTCAGCTTCCGCCCTGGCGTCTGCCACCATACGTGAGCGGGATTCTGCATCAGGCCTGTAGTAGATGTCATCATCGCAGCCTGATGATGCGTATTGGCCGGCAATGCCACAAGAGCCAGTCAACACTGTCCCGATAATCAGAAATAATCCTGTCAGTTTGTGTTTCATTTCGTTTACCTCCTGTGCCTAAGAACCATTTCAAAGCAGGTTCTAAGAACCATTTCAAAATAGGTTCTAATTAAAACCTGTTTCTTGCAAAACAGGCGATTATTGTCTATTTTTGCAAATATAAACAATTTTCATACCAATTCAAAAATGGCAGAAGTAACAAACAAAGAGATGACGAATAGGGAAGAGGACTATTCGAAGTGGTATAACAATCTTGTAGTGAAAGCTGACCTTGCAGAACAGTCTGCGGTAAGAGGTTGTATGGTCATCAAGCCTTATGGCTACGCAATATGGGAGAAGATGCACGAAATCCTTGACAAGATGTTCAAGGATACCGGTCACGTGAATGCGTATTTTCCTCTTTTCATACCGAAATCCTTCCTGAGCAAGGAGGCGGAACACGTTGAAGGGTTTGCCAAGGAGTGTGCCGTTGTAACTCATCACAGACTGATGAATGACCCCAACGGCAGCGGTGTCGTGGTGGATCCGTCAGCCAGGCTGGAGGAAGAACTCATAGTCCGTCCTACTTCGGAAACCATCATCTGGAATACATACAAGAATTGGATCAAGTCGTGGAGGGACCTTCCTGTCCTCTGCAACCAATGGGCCAACGTGGTCAGGTGGGAGATGCGTACCCGTCTCTTCCTCAGGACTGCCGAATTTCTGTGGCAGGAGGGCCATACCGCTCACGCCACAAGAGAGGAAGCTGTTGCCGAAGCTCAGAAGATGGTCAATGTATATGCAAAGTTCGCCCGTGAGTATATGGCTATGCCTGTAGTGATAGGCCACAAGTCTGAAACTGAAAGATTCGCCGGGGCGCTCGATACATACAGCATTGAGGCTATGATGCAGGATGGCAAGGCTTTGCAGGCTGGTACTTCACATTTCCTTGGCCAGAACTTCGCAAAAGCATTCGAAGTTCAGTATGCAAACAAGGAAGGAAAGCTCGATTATGTATGGGCTACTTCCTGGGGTGTATCCACGAGACTTATGGGTGCGTTGATAATGAGCCACAGCGACAACAACGGGCTTGTCCTTCCTCCTGCACTCGCTCCTATACAGGTCGTGATGGTCCCTATCTACAAGAAGGATGAGGAGCATTCAGCCATCATTTCAAGGATGAACGAACTCAAGGCGGAAATGGAGCAGGTGGGAATCTCCGTCAAGATAGATGACCGTGACAACCTCCGTCCAGGCTTCAAGTTCGCAGAATGGGAGCTCAAGGGAGTCCCTGTCCGCGTGGTCATCGGGCCGAGGGACCTCGAAAGCGGTAATGTCGAACTGGCACGCCGTGACATATCAACCAAGGAGTCTGTCGCACAGGCCTCCCTTGCACAGTACGTCAAGTCTCTTCTGGATGAAATACAGAAGCAGATGTATGAAAAGGCACTCAAGTTCCGCGATGAGAATATCATCAAGGTCGATACCTGGGATGAGTTCAAGCAGCAGATTGAGAAGGGCGGATTCCTGCTCTGCCACTGGGACGGCACTGCCGAAACGGAAGAAAAGATTAAGGAGGAGACGAAGGCTACAATCCGATGCATCCCTATCGACTCCTGCGTTTGTGAAGAAGAAGGCAAGTGCGTGTACAGCGGCAAGCCTTCACAGAGGCGTGTTATCTTTGCCAGAGCATATTAGAACCTTTTAGAACAGGTTCTGGGAACCATAATAAATACAACTGTCAAAACGAGAAAGCCTATGAAACGTTTCTTTTTGTTCGCATTCCTGCTGATTACCGTGGCTGCTGGAGCACAAACGAAGGCTCCGGCTGATTCCGCCAAAAAGGAATCTTATTGGAAGCCGGGCATCTCCACTTCCATAGGCTTTTCCCAACTGTCGCTGACAAACTGGGCTGCCGGTGGCTATGGCCAGCTGTCCCTCAATACCTACGCAGATGTCTTTGCGAATTATTACAAGGACAAGATAATGTGGCAGAATGAGGTGCAGGCCGGGTACGGTTTCATCGAGAGTTTCGAGGACGGATACCAGAAGAGCGATGACCGCCTGATTGTGGACAGCAAGTTCGGCTACCGTGCCGTGGAGAAACTCTATTTCTCCGCAATCTTCAACTTCAGGTCACAGTTCGCAAAGGGTTACAACAACAAGACGGAAAAACTAGTGATATCCGATTTCCTCGCTCCTGCCAATATGTCGTTGGGTATCGGTATCGACTATACGCCGGGCAAGAATCTTGCAATAAACATCGCACCTCTCACGGGAAAGACCGTGATGGTGAAAATTCCGGAATTGCGTACGAAATATGGTAATGCCGAGGATCAGTTCTGCCGTTTTGAACTCGGTGCCCAGGTGAAGATTGACGGCAAGATTGAAGTCAAGGACTTCAAGGTCGCAAGTACTTTGGTACTCTTCTCCGATTATCTCAACGATCCTCAGAAAATCAAGGTGACTTGGGACGTGAATGCTGAGGCAAAGCTTTCGAAACTTTTCTCCGTAACGCTCCGTACGAACCTGCTGTATGATGACAAAGTGCTGATTACCAAGAAAGATGGACAGCAGACTTCGGCCGGCATCCAGTTCAAGGAACTTTTCTCCATCAACTTTACATACTCTATCGGTAGCAAGAAATGATGCAGAAGGAGTTTGATGCTAACCTTCAGCGGCTGACCACCTGCGGTATGGAATCCTGCCGGTTTCTGGTGGCTGTTAGTGGGGGGATTGATTCTATGTGTATGGCTGACCTCTTCTTGAAGAGTCCGTTGAAACCGTCATTTTCCATCGCACACGTCAATTTCTCACTCCGTGGAGAGTGCAGCGACGGTGACCAGTCCCATGTCAGGTCCTGGTGTGAGAAGAACGGAGTCGGGTTCTACACCATAAAGTGTGACACATCATCCTATGCAGCACAGAATTCCATCTCCATCCAGATGGCGGCCCGTGAACTCAGATACAGGTGGTTCCGTTCTCTGATGGATGAGAACGGCTTCACTCATCTTGCCATCGCACACAATCTGAACGACAGTGTCGAGACTTTTTTTCTGAACCTTCTCCGTGGGACAGGACTGAGGGGCTTGTCAGGGATAAGGGAGGTCAATGGCGACATCATCAGGCCGATGATGGGCTTCACAAGAAGGCAGATAGAAGAATATATGGAGGATGCCGGCCTCTCACACAGGGAAGATGCAACCAACAAGGAGAGTCATTATTCAAGAAACCGCATCCGAAATGAGGTCTTCCCTCATTTCGGTATGATCAATTCTTCATATCTTGCTACAATCAGTAACGAGATGAGGCGGTTCTCTCAGGTGAACGACATAATGGAAGACCTCTACCACAGGAAAGAGGGGACACTCTATTTTGAGAAGGAAGGGGTTCTTCATATTGACATTTCCCAGCTCAAAGCCGAGAAGCACAGGAGTTACTGGTTGTTCAGAATCCTTGATGGAGCCGGTTTCAATGAGGCCCAGCTTGTTCAGATAGAGTATTCTCTTGATTCCCAAAGTGGGAAGAGGTTCTCTTCGCAGACGCATACTCTTGTCCGGGACCGTGATTACCTGAAACTCTATCTCAAAAGTGAGGAAGCTCCTCTTCCGAAGCTGAAAGTAAGCAAATTCCGTAAGCCGGAGGACTTTGATCCCAGACTTCTGCCCGAAGGTGCCCTTTGCATAGACGCATCCCGGATATGCAGCCCCTTGTACGTCAGATTTCCAAAAGCTGGTGACAAGTTCCGCCCGTTCGGTATGAAAGGTTTCAAGTTGTTGAGCGACTATTTCACCGACTTGAAGATTGACCTCCGTCAGAAGAAACGGGAGGTGGTGGTGGCTACGCTCGACAAGAAAGGCGCCGAGCAGATTGTTGCAATCGCGGGGCGCCGGATAGATGACAGGTACAAGATCACCGAGAGTACAAAGACTGTCATTCAGTTTTCTCTGTAGCCTTGTATCCCAGTTTTTCTATTGCTGCGGCAAGTTTTTCCTTGTCAGTCTTGGTTGCATCGTACTTGATCCATACGGTCTTGTCGGCGAGGTTCACTTTCATGTCCTTTATGCCTTTTTCAAAGGGAAGATTTGCTTCCACTTTCTTGACGCAGTTCTTGCAGTCGATGGTTGTTACGAATGTAACTTCCTGAATCTTTGATTCTTTTTTCTTTTTGTCCTGTGCCGCCTCAGCATTGAATGAGAATGCTCCTATGAGGATAGCAATAATCAGAGTCGATAAAAAGCGTTTCATGATGAAGATATTATTTGATGCTATTTCCAAAGTGTGAAGCGAAGGCCGGCATATACCCTTGCTCCCATCAGAGGCCCCCATACGCAGCTGGCATTGAACCCGTTGAACTTGTCGGCGTATGATGCGTCAGGATTGATTATCGCCTCTTTCTGACGGTAGTTGCCCAGATTCTCTCCTCCTGCATAAATGTCAATTCCCTTGAATTTTCTGGTGACCTGGGCGAAGAACATAGGATATACGGGAGATTCTTCCATTCCCCACGCTTCTGCTGCGGGTGCCGGAAGTCTCATCGGTCCGTTGATCTGGGCGGTTACGTCAAATATCCACTTGCTCATAGCCGTTGAATACTGCATGTTGAGGACGCCCTTGAACCTGCTTGTCATAGGCCGTTCCACAAGGCCCTGGTTTTTCAGAGACACCCTGGCATCGCTGTACCGGAAAGTGGCGGTGATATTGAACCTTTCAATCGGATCAACCGAGAAATCAGCTTGATACGTATTTGTGAAAGACAATCCGCTGAGGTTGTAGAACCCGATATATCTATTGCTGGCTGTGCCCAGTTCCTGGTCCACTATCACCTGTTTGTTGAAACGGTTGTGAAAATAGTCGAAACTCAGGAAAGTGTTGCCTTCCTCTGCTCCGAACGGAAGATAGAAAGTGGCATTCGCTCCAAAAGTCCAGGCGTCCTCAAGCAGGTCAAGGTTGTTGTCGATTGATAACCTGTAACTTGTGGACATCACCCCGAGATTGTCGGTGATGATGTTTGCTGTACGGTAGCCGCGGCCGCCAAGAGCTCTGACAATTATATCGTCAGTGACGGAATACTTGACGTTCGCCCTTGGCGCGAACAGCCATTTCCTGTGAAGGGTGTTGTATTCCAGATTGGCGCCTCCAACGAAAGTCAGTCTGTCGTCAAGTGTGAAAGTGTACTCCCCGAAAGCTGAGAACGCTCCTTCCCTGCGCCCGATGTCTGAATCCTTGTCGAGAATCTGGTCAATGTCATCGTATTGAGCCGTAAGCCCGAATTCAACTTTATGATAATCATTGAATTCGTTCTGATATATGAGGTTGGCGAAGGCGGAATTCTGCTTTCCGCGAAAATTCTTCAGGCCGAAGAATGAATCGAATTCGTGGTGGTTTAAGTCCACAACGAGGGCGATGTTTGAGGAATTGTCTTCGTTGAGGGGCACACCTATCTTGAAATAAGGGTTGATACCCTTGTTTACGATGTATGAGCCCCAGATGCCGTTGCCGAGATTGTAGAAATTGTCCTTGGTGGCATCCATCTGACCGCCGATACGTCTGTCGTTGATATATCTGGCTCCGAAACGTATCTGCATGCCGTTCGGTGCATAGTACAGCCATCTGGAAGTGAAATTCAACTGCAGGTTCTCAGGCTCGTCTCTGAACCCGTCACCGTTGTGGTCCATCCTGGCTGCTGTGCCTCCAACGTGCGCCATATTGATTACGCTCCATCTTTCATTCATTTGGAGGGCTGAAGCAATGTTGGCCTCGAACATCTTGTCGAGGCTTCCGTACAGCTGTACGAACAGGGGAGTCTCATCGGTAGGTTTCCGGTGCTCCATATTGATCTGTCCGGTGATAGCTTCAAGGCCGTTTATGACGGAAGAGGGCCCCTTTGCTATCTGGATGCTCTCGAGCCATTGCCCGGGGACGAAGGACAGTCCGAAAGGGTTGGCAAGCCCTCTCATCACAGGCCGGTTTTCGTCAAGCATCTGTGTGTAGGTGCCCGACAGTCCGAGCAGTTTGATCTGACGTGCTCCTGTCACGGCATCGGAATAGCCGACGGTCACGCTCGCTGAGTTCTCGAAACTCTCGGCAAGGGCGCAGCAGGCCATCTTGCACAATCCGGCGGAAGTTATCACTTCGGTCTTGACTGATTTCAATTTTGAGATACCCGCCTGTCTGCCGGTGACGACTGATTCGTCAAGGTCATTTTCTCCGGAAAGGAAGAAATCGGCCTTTGTCATACCGGGTTCCACGGTGACGGTATCTTTCGTGTAGCCAACGTATGTGGCCACAAGCGTGGTTTTTTCTGTGATTTTCAGATCGAATCTTCCATTCTCGTCAGCTTCGATAAGTTTTGATTTTTCAAGAATGTATATCTGTGCGAACGGAAGAGGTTCCGCAGCACCCGTGGTTTTGCGGTAAAAGACGCTGCCATGAAAGTCCTGGGCGAATGCCGTAAGCGTGCCGAGGAGCACTATAAAGAATATCAATGTCTTTTTCATTGTGATTTCTGATTTGGTTGATTGTAAGTGACAAGATTAATAAGCATCAAGCAGCGGACTCTCCCGGAGAGAGCCGGCTTCACGATGCCAATCTTCTACAACCGCCAAACGGAAAGCAATGGGACAGAAGGTGACCTTGGTGGAACGGCCTTATACAACTGCGGTGTTGCACAGAGTTTTACGTTATCCGATGCAATCAGCAGGATGTCTTCTGTTGCGACAGTCGGGAGAATTTTTGCCGAACTGTCACTGGAATCCTGTGCATCACTCACAACGTAAAGAGCGGTGTCGCATTCATCTGCCTGAGCGAGAGCGTCACATCCGTGGCATCCGTTGCAGTTGTGGACGTTGCGGTGCGGACACTGCTGATGTGTGTCGTGGTGATGGTCGCAGTGGCTGCGGTGAATGGCTTCGTCTGAAGTGTCTCCGAACATCAAAACCAGAAACTTGCTTCCCTCTGAATGGCAGGAATGAACTCCGAATCCCATATATGAAGTAATATACAGGAGAATGAGAAGCCCACAGGCTGAATATTTGAGGATACTCTTCATCGCAGTAGTGGCAAAAGTACAGAGAATTTGTTATATTTGCAAAAATATGAACATTAGCATACTATTGAAATGAAACCATTCTTCAGAAGTTTTTGGGGCGCCTTTTTGGGCTCTCTCGTGGCTCTCGGCCTCCTTTTCTTCCTCTTTTTCCAACTGATAGGCTCGCTTGCTTCCGTAGAGAAAGCTGAACCGTTGATGCCTAAGAGCGCAATCTTGAAGATTGACTTCAAAGCTCCGGTTACTGAGCAGAAATCGAGCGAATTTTCTTTTGACATTCTTTCAGGTGGCCCGTCTTTCGGGGAGAGCATATCACTTCTTGATGTCGTAAGAGCGATTGATGCAGCGGCTCAGGACCCTGCAATCAAGTTCATATATATGACCCCTGACTATGCGACTGTATCCCTGTCGCAGGCAGAGGAGATACGTGAAGCTCTTGACCGCTTCCGTGCAAGCGGGAAGGCAGTAGTCTCTTATTCCAAGGCTGTATCGACAGGTACCTATTATCTGGCTTCCATAGCTGACAAGGCCATCCTTAATCCATACGCGGACTGCCTGTTTTCCGGCTTGACCGCCAATGTGATGTACTATAAGGATTTGATTGACAAACTCGGTATTGACGTACAGCTGATACGCCACGGAAAATACAAATCTGCCGGAGAACCTTATATCGCAAGTCAGATGAGCGATGCGAACAGGGAGCAGTATCAGGTAATGCTGAACACGATTTGGAATGTCCTTGCAGAAGGTGCTGCAGAACACAGACCGTTCTCCAAGGATGATTTCACCCGTATGGTAAACAATCTGGAAATCAAGGACGGCGAAGGTGCCCTTGAAGCCGGGCTCTTCGATGAATTGTGGTTCGATGACCAGGTGGAGGCATACCTTTGCGATCTTTACGGGGTTTCCAAGGCAAAACAGTTGAAATACGTCACTCTGGAAGAGTACGCTGAAGCCAAGGTTAAGCCTGACCTCAAGGTCAAGGACAAGATTGCCGTCATCTTCGCTGATGGAGAGATTGCGATGAATGACAAGGATACTCCTGCTATCGGTGACTACTTTGCGAAGACTATTGCAAAAGTACGCCGCGATTCATCGGTGAAGGCTGTGGTGTTCAGAGTCAATTCACCTGGTGGAAGCGTTCAGGCATCAGCAATCATAGAGCGTGAGATAGCGCTCCTGAAAGAGGTCAAGCCTGTCATTGCAAGTTACGGTGACTATGCCGCTTCCGGTGGATACTGGATCAGCTGCGGCTGTGACAAGATATTTACAGACAAGACGACGCTGACTGGCTCGATAGGCGTCTTCGGACTTATGCCTAGTGTGGGAAGGGCGGTCGCAAAGAATCTTCATATCAACACTTTCGAAGTTTCCACCAGCCCTCACGGATCGTTTTATGATATGATGCATCCTCTTGACAATGCTGAAGTTGCGTGGATGCAGAACAACATTGAGACTACATATGCAGATTTTGTCGCAAGGGTTTCCGCAGGTCGCGATATGTCGGCTGAATCAGTCGATGCAATCGCTCAAGGCCGCGTCTGGGCTGGAAGTGATGCGATCCAGATTGGCCTTGTCGATGAGATAGGCACTTTGTCAAAGGCGATATCCTATGCCGCTTCATCAGTGGGGCTGGAATCTTACCGTATCGAGGAATATCCTCAGGTGAAGGGGATCTATGAAAAGTTGATGGAATCAATGGGCCCGGCAGAGCACGACGACAATGTTGTCAAGGCGGAACCTGCCGACGCAATGCTGAAGGCCTGCGAGTGGGCTATCGGCATTTCAAAGCCAGAAGTAATGGCAAGAATGGAAAGTATAATCCTGAAATAATCAAATAACCATTATATGAAAAAAATACTGATAGCAGCAATCGTTGCGTTTACCGCCCTGACGGCGAATGCCCAGACTTGGGTGAGAATAAACCAGGCCGGGTATCTTCCTGATGATGTAAAAGTAGCTGTCCTGATCTCGCTTGACCAGACTTCAGGAGAATTTGAGGTTCACGATGCAATCTCCGACAAACTGGTGTTCAAGAGCTGCGGAGAAAAGGCCAATCCTACAAAATGGGCCTTGAAAAGTGCATTCCGTCTCAATTTCTCTTCCGTTACCAATCCGGGAACCTACTATATTTCGAGCAACGGCGTGAAATCTCCTGTATTCAGGATTGGAACTGACGTCTATGACGGACTTGCAGATTTCATGCTTGTATATCTGAGGCAGCAGCGCTGCGGTGACAACCCTTACAACGACCACCTCTGTCATCAGCACGATGGTTATATAGTATATCACCCGACGAAAAGCGGGCAGCATATCGACGTGACCGGCGGCTGGCACGATGCCACTGATTACCTCCAGTATATGACCACATCTTCAACTACAATCTACCACATGGCCTTCGCTTACAAGTACACGAAGGACAAGAGCGTATTCAAGGATCTGTACGATGCCACCGGCCGCAAAGGAGCGAACGGTATCCCGGATATTCTTGATGAGGTGAAGTGGGGGCTGGACTGGCTTGACAAGATGAATCCCGCACCACGCGAGATGTACTACCAGATAGCCGATGACCGTGACCATGCGGGAATGCGTCTTCCATATCAGGATTCTGTTGATTATGGATATGGAAAAGGCCTTGGACGCCCCGTATATTTTGTGACCGGCAAGCCTCAGATTGCTCACCAGAAGGTCAACAGGACTACCGGTGTCTCTTCTGCTGCCGGAAAGTTCGCTTCGACTTTCGCTCTTGGCGCTGATGTGATCAAGGCGTATTATCCTGAATTTGCTGAAAAGATTATGGGCAAGGTACAGGATGCGTATGATTTTGCCCTTGAGGTTCCAGGCAATACCCAGACAGCCTGCGTCATCTCTCCATACTTCTATGAAGAGGACACGTGGGTTGATGATATCGAACTTGCCGCTGCCACTATGTTCTCTCTTACAGGCGAAAAGTCCTGGGAGAAGGCAGCTGCCTATTGGGGCGAACTTGAACCTGTCTCACCTTGGATGGAAAGAGGCCGTGGCCCGGGAAAGGAATATCATCATTACCAGTGGTATCCGTTCATCAATCTCGGACACTATCTTCTTGCATCAGGAGCTCAGGAATCAATAAGCGCCGAATTCAGCGAGTATATGCGTCAAGGTCTTCAGGATCTTCGTGACCGCGCCGCTGATGAGCCGTTCATGCACGGCGTTCCTTATCTGTGGTGCTCGAACAACCTCACTTCTGCAGCTGTAACTCAGGCAAGACTTTACGAAGAAGCTACCGGAGACACTCAGTTCCGTGAAATGGAAGCTGCTCTCCGTGACTGGCTTCTCGGCTGCAACCCTTGGGGTACCACTATGATAAGCGGCTATCCTGAAGTACTTATGCCGGGTTATGACTATCCAAGCGACCCTCACTGCTCATATGTGAAAGTCAATGGAGACCTTCCTGTCGGAGGCCTTATCGACGGCCCTATCTACAACGTTCTCTTTGAAGACCGTGCCGGTGCAGAAATCCTTTCTGCTGACGAATTTGCAGATTTGAACCACGGAGAGGCCGTATATCACGACCAGATAAACGACTATGCAAGCAATGAGCCTACGATGGACGGATCTGCAGGCCTCACTTATTACTTCGCAGCCCTTGAAGAACTTGGCCGCAAGCAGGCATCTGCTTCTACCCCGGTCAAGAAAGACGAGTGCGGAGCTATTGTAAGGATAAATCCTGACTCAAAGAAAATATATCTTTGCTTCACTGCAGACTACAACTTCAACGGTGCTGAGACGATACTCAATACCCTCGCCAAGAACAAGATCAAAGGTAATTTCTTCCTGACAGGCAACTGTCTCAGAAGTGAAGAGCAGAAAGCTGTCATTGACAGAATAGTTGCCGAAGGACACTATCTCGGCGGCCATTCCGACAAGCACGTCCTTTATGCTGACTGGGGACCGAAGCGTCCTTCTCTTATGAGCGCCGACAGCATCATCTGTGACCTCAAGGCGAATTATGAAGCCCTCGCAAAATTCGGAATCACTCCGGACAAGGCACAGTGGTATCTCCCTCCATACGAGCACTATAACAGCGAAAGTGTCACCGTTTTGAATAATATGGGAATCAAGGTGGTGAACTACACACCTGGCATCGGGACTCCGGCAGACTACACTACTCCTGATATGAAGAACTACCGTGATGCCCAGACCCTAATCGACGGCCTTTACAAATTTGAAAAGGCTGAAGGCCTCGGCGGTGCTCTTCTTCTTATCCATCCGGGTATCGTAAGTGCCCGTCCTGATTCAGAACGTCTGTACAACAGGCTTGGGGAGATTGTCAAGTATCTGAAGAAGAAAGGATATACTTTCGAACGTCTCGATTGACGTGACTATGTACAGGATTCTCAAAAAAGAGTTTCTCACCCCATCGATATGTCTGATGGAGGTTGATGCTCCTCGTCTTGCAGCCGCGGCACAGCCCGGACAGTTCCTGATTGTCCGCGCCCGGCCGCAGGGTGAGCGCATCCCGTTGACAATCTGCGATTTTGACCGGGAAAAAGGAAGTGTCACCATTGTTACCCAGCAGGTGGGCGCATCAAGTCGGCTCATCTGTTCATTGGCGGAGGGGGACTCCTTTACGGATTTTGCAGGACCTCTTGGCCAGCCGTCAGAGTTTGTAAACGAACCGGTTGGGAATCTTGCAGGACGAAAATATCTTTTCGTGGCAGGAGGTCTTGGAATGGCTCCGGTATACCCTCAGGTCAAGTATCTCCACTCCTGTGGAGCCTCTGTGGATGTGATAGCGGGTGCCAAGACGGCAGACCTCCTCATACTAGAGAAAGAGATGGCGCTTGTGTGTGACAATCTGTATGTCTGCACCGATGATGGCTCAAAAGGTGACAAAGGACTTGTTACAGAAAAGATAAAGGCTCTTCTTTCAGAAGGTGTAAGATATGACAGGGCTGTTGCCATAGGGCCTATGGTGATGATGAAATTCGTTGCCCTGACGCTTCGCGACACCGGTATCCCTTTGGCTGTAAGCCTCAATACGCTTATGATTGATGGTACCGGAATGTGCGGAGGCTGCAGAGTGACAGTCGGTGGAAAGAACCGTTTCGCCTGTGTCGAGGGGCCTGAATTCAATGCTTATGAGGTTGATTTCGACGAAGCTATGCGGCGCCAGACAATGTACCGCACTCAGGAAATGGAATCCGACCATCAATGCAGGATAGGGAGGGGAATGTAATGGACAGAATGAAGAGAGTGGCCGTCCGGGAACAGTCTCCTTCGGTAAGGTCACATAATTTTGATGAAGTTTGCTACGGTTATGACCAGCAGGAAGCTGTCCTGGAAGCATCCCGTTGCCTTAACTGCAAGAATCCTGGCTGTATGAAGAAATGCCCTGTATCGATAAAGATACCTTCTTTCATCGAACAGGTTCGAAAAGGTGATTTTTCTGCCGCCGCTCAGATTATAGCACAGGACAGTTCTCTTCCTGCAGTATGCGGCAGAGTATGCCCGCAGGAAACACAGTGCGAAGGAGGTTGCGTGCTCGGAATCAAGGGTGAAGCAGTCGCTATAGGCAAATTGGAACGCTTTGTCGCAGATTGGAGCCACGAAAATGGAATAAAACCGCAGTGCACAGTGAAAAGCAATGGAAACAAGGTGGCTGTCGTCGGCAGCGGACCTTCGGGTCTTGCCTGCGCCAGCGATTTGGCACGGCTGGGCTATGAAGTGACTATATTCGAGGCTTTGCACAAAGCGGGCGGTGTGCTTCAGTATGGCATACCTGAGTTCCGCCTTCCAAAGGAAAAGGTTGTCGAAGTTGAATTGGACAATGTCCGTGCACTTGGAGTGAAGATAGAGACAAACGTAATAATAGGAAGGACTCTTACAATTGACGATCTTCTTGACAAAGAAGGCTTCAGGGCTGTGTTCATTGGCTCCGGTGCGGGTCTTCCTCGTTTTATGAATATCCCCGGTGAGAATCTTAACGGAGTGTTCAGCGCAAATGAGTTCCTTACCAGGAACAATCTTATGCGCGCGTTCAGCCCTGAAAGCGACACACCGGTATTCATCGGAAAGAAATGTGTCGTTGTAGGTGGCGGCAATGTCGCTATGGATGCAGCACGTACTGCATTGAGGCTCGGTTCCGATGTTACGGTTGTATATCGCCGTACAGAGGCCGAACTGCCGGCACGCTCTGAAGAAGTCCATCACGCGAAGGAGGAGGGAATCACCTTCCGGATGCTTACCAATCCTGTCAGGATAATTGGCGATGACAAAGGTTGGGTGCGTGGTCTGTGCTGTATCAGAATGCAGCTTGGGGAGCCGGATGAGAGCGGAAGGCGCAGTCCTGTGGCGATACCCGATTCGGAATTCGAAATAGAGGCCGATACTGTGATCATGGCATTGGGAACATCTCCGAACCCATTGATTTCAAGCACTACTTCGGGATTGGATACGGAGCGCCACGGCTGTATTGTCGCTTCATCTGAAGGTGAGACTTCACATAAGGGAGTCTTTGCCGGTGGAGATGCCGTGACAGGCGCTGCAACAGTCATTCTTGCAATGGGTGCCGGGCGCAAGGCCGCTGAGGCGATAGACCGGTTCATACGTACCGGTGAGTGATACCGGAAACAAGAAACAGGGAGCAATAAAAAAAGATGAAGAGCGGCTGATTCATTCAACCGCTCCTCTTTTCGTCTGGAACTGTATTATTCAGCTACAGTTGCAGCAGCTTCCTCAGCAGCGTTCTGGCAAGAATCGCAAGCGCATTCAGCTGTGCAAGAATCGCACTCATTAGTGCATTCAGTGCACTCGCAGCACTCGCAAGCCTCTTCAACAACAGCCTCTTCTTTTGGCTGGTTGTTGCATGATACTGCGAACATTCCGAAAGCAACGACGAGAGTCAGGATAGCAATCTTTTTCATGATAATGGTTTTAGGTTAAGTATTGTGATATATAAGGTTCTAACTGTCTCAATTAAAGGAGCTAATGTCCCCACTTCCTTAAGTGCCGCAAATGTAGTAACAATTTGTAATAGTTGAACATTTTTTTTATTTTTTTTAACTTTGAGGCTCAAATTTTGAAATTCAAGAAACAGAATATGGCACAAAAACCGTCAATACCCAAAGGGACAAGGGATTTCGGCCCGGCAGAAATGGTGGGACGCAACTATATCTTCAATGTAGTGCGTGAAGTTTTCAGCAAATACGGATATCAATGCATTGAAACGCCTTCTCTTGAAAACCTGAGCACTCTTTTGGGCAAGTACGGCGATGAAGGGGACAAACTTCTGTTCAAGATTCTCAATTCCGGCGATGCTTTCTCCGATGTGAAGCCGGATATGCTCTCCAATAGCAATTCACTTTCTCTCAAAGTTTGCGAGAAGGGTCTCAGGTACGATTTGACAGTTCCTTTCGCCCGCTTCGTAGTCCAGCACCAGAACGAAATAGGCTTTCCTTTCAAACGCTACCAGATACAGCCTGTATGGCGTGCCGACCGTCCTCAGAAAGGCCGTTACCGCGAGTTCTACCAGTGTGACGTGGATGTCATCGGCAGCAAGTCCCTTCTGAATGAGCTTGAACTTGTGCAGATTGTTGATGACGTGTTCGGGAAGATGGGCGTACGTGTATGCATCAAGATCAACAACAGAAAGATACTTGCCGGTCTGGCAGAGGTGTGCGGCGCTCCTGACAAACTGATTGACATTACCGTAGCGATTGATAAGATCGACAAGATAGGCCTTGATGCCGTGAAGGAGGAACTTTCAGATAAAGGCCTCGATGAAAAGGCGATATCAGTCATAGAGCCTGTCCTTACTCTCTCCGGAACAAATGAAGAGAAGATATCCAGGATAGCAACCCTTCTTTCCTCTTCGGAAACAGGTATGAAAGGCGTTGAGGAACTGAGGACCCTCTTCTCTCTGATTTCAGGAGCGGATATCAGGCAACAGGTTGAGATAGACCTGTCCCTTGCAAGGGGCCTGAACTATTATACGGGAGCGATATTCGAGGTGAAAGCACTTGATTTCCAGATAGGAAGCATTTGCGGAGGTGGCCGATACGATGATCTCACCGGTATTTTCGGCCTTCCGAATATGTCCGGTGTCGGCATCAGCTTCGGCGCTGACAGGATATTCGATGTACTCACCGGCCTTGACCTCTTCCCTAAAGATACAGTATCGGGAGCGAAGGTCCTGTTTACAAATATGGGAGAGGCGGAAGTGGCTTATTCCCTTCCGATAGCAGCAGAATTGCGGCATAGTGGAACATCTTGTGAAATATACCCTGACAACAAGAAACTCAAGAATCAGTTCGAATATGCAGACCGTAAGAAGATTCCATACCTTGCAATAGTCGGCGGTGATGAAATGGCCGAGAATCTCGTGACACTGAAAAACCTCGCCACAGGTGAACAGCGCAAGGTATCCAAAGCAGAGGTCAAAAATAATTTGGACTTCTAGAATTATTTCTTACCTTTGCATCTCAATATAGCACCGCGGGGTAGAGCAGTTGGTAGCTCGTCGGGCTCATAACCCGGAGGTCGGAGGTTCGAGTCCTCCCCCCGCTACTAAGACGGACAATGAGCAATCATTGCCCGTCATTTTTTTGTCCTCACCCTTAATACAGTTGTGTATAGTGGCGATTTGAGCGAAAAACGGGTTCATTCCATCGGTTCGATAACTGCGAGTTTCACCATCCCACAACACTCCGTTGGGAAATACCAGATTCTGAATCTGCTGGCACACTGCAAAATCACCTTTACCCCACGTAGAACCTATTGTAGAGGCGAATTCCAGCACATTGGCGGTATAGTCTAAAAGGTTCGATTGATATTCCGAGCACTTTGCCAGTTCCCTCTTGTATTCCGCTATCTTGCCCTCCAATTCAGCCTTGACCTCAACATAATCAGACTCACTGATACAATTATCGGTCACAAAGCGCATCTTAGCGTTTTTCAGCCTCGTCTCAAGCGTTTTTATATTCTTCTCTATTGCCGCCTTTGACTCCACATCTTGCCCCTCTTTCTCCTCAAATTTGTGGCGTATGACAAATTCAAGAATCGGTCTTATCTCCGCTGGGATTGAGAGTGAGTTAAGAATCTCAGAATACTTTTTGTGCATCTCTTTTGCCGATACATTGGTCTTGCATCCTTTAACCCCACACTTGTAATAGTTGATTCCTTTTGCCTTTACGGTATAACCGCTGAGAGCGTGTTTGTCCTTCGCACAGAATACGTGCTGCTTCAACGGGAAATCTGGAGTAACGTCAGAATGCTGGTAGTCCTTGTTATTATCGTCTAGGATGCTCTGAACCTTATTGAACATTCCCCTTGAGATTAACGGCTCTTGTTTTCCATTGATTACCTTCCCGTCAAGATATTTATGTTCAAGAAGACCACAGTAAAAACAATTATGCAAGCACTGGGACAATTTCTGTTTTGAGATGTCAAGACCACGAATCTTCAGCCTCCGTCTCACTTCCTCTTGCGATATACTAGCCTCATTAGCAATCCACTGGAATGCCAACCTCAACAATTTTCCTTGTTCGTTTACCGTGATGACGTGAGTCTTGTCAACCTTTTTGGAATCGTATCCAAAGGGTGGACGAGAATACAATTCGCCTCTATGCACACAAGCGACCATCCCATCGTGACACTTATGCCTACGCATTGCATTATCAATATCAGCAACGATGATGAGAATATTCTCAATTTGCTCAGCAAGCATATTGTTCTCATCTATTGGCTGGTTGACGGACTTCACATAGATTTCCTTCTTTTTCATAGCGGTCTTATACACTATTCCATCTTTGGAATTTCTTGAAAATCGGTCAAAATCAAATACAACTATCGTATTATATTCTGGGTCATTGCTGACTTCACTAATCATATTCAAGAATAAATCACCAGCCTCTTTCGCTGATTCATTTTGACGCCCGAATATACCTTTTACCCTTATATTATTCCTTTCGCAATACTCTATGCAAGTCTTTTCTTGAGTATCTACAGAAAAGTTATTCTTGTACTGGTCTGCTGAAGACACCCTAGTCCAAATAGCAGCAACCTTCTCTTTCTTCGCCAGCTCACGCCGCTTTGCAATTATCTTTTCCTCTTTCGTCAAATACTTCTTTTGTTTCTTTATCATTTTTTAAATCGTTAAATCTGTTATTGTTATAAATTGTGTATCCTATCTCGGCTATTGCGTCCAAGCCGTTACAGATGGATAGCATATCATCTATGTTTTCGATGCCTAGTTTTAAAAATTCATTTTTGACTTCTTCGTTTAAGTCCTCTGTTAAAATCATTTAAGAATAGAATTTCCACTCTTATTTGTGTGTTGAGGCTCAATGCACTATGCACTGTCTTCTGGTCGCCCTAGGGACACGTCACCCTATAACGGTGGCATACACCGTATCAGTGTTTATGTAATTTTTTTGATTTAATAAAAAATTTAAAGTGCCGACAAACGGCTTATTATTGCTGGA
>JAGHVK010000052.1 GCA_018064345.1 Candidatus Cacconaster merdequi | reverse complement strand
CTACGATTCTTTTGTATTTGTTGTTTGGCTTTTACAAATCTAAAGAAATCCGTAGACTTTCTTTTTTATCTCACCTCAGACACACTTTTTGAAACAGTATCCCCTCGCCAAAGAGAATAATATTTGGATTGGCCGCCGATACCAAACTGAATTCGATAGTTGTTATCAATTTGGATCCGTGGTAGGATACCGTGTGATCATCAATCTTTTCTTCCTTACCGCACCAGTGGCTGGTGTAATCGAATCCTGTTACCTTTACGAAGCCGCTCTCATCTGAAATGATATGGATTCCTGCCTTAGTCGTATCAGGCTCTATTTCTGGAGTTGTCGTATCGTTGAAGAACACATAATTTGAATCTATAACTTCTTTTAGGCTATCAATCTGAACAGTAACTTTTGGATTTTTATCTTCATCAACAGGAATCACGAACGAAGGACCAGGAACATCCTTGATATAGGACGCTGCACTGAGCTTGATGCTAGCACCACCCGTCTTCATTTCCTGGGCAAGGCCTGAGAAGAATGATTGAAGTTCAGTTCGTACGGGAACAAGGCTTATCTCGTACCGGATGCCTCAGGACAGTCAGTTCGTACGGAAACAGGGCGTTTCTCGTACCGGATGCCTCAGGCCGGTCAGTTCGTACGGAAACAAGGCGTTTCCCGTACCGGATGCGGGATCACCAGCCAGTCCCGTTGCTCCATTTCCGCCGAAAAAGCCGGTTGCGGGATCAAAACGACCCTCCAGCGATCCTGGCGGGGCGGTTTCGCCGGGTCGTAGGTGCGGAAAGGGCTCCCGGGCTCCCGAAGAGGCGAGTTCGTACGGGAACAAGGCTTATCTCGTACCAGCTGCCTCAGGCCGGCCGGTTCGTACGGAAACAGGGCGTTTCCCGTACCGGATGCCTCAGGCCGGTCAGTTCGTACGGAAACAGGGCTTATCCCGTACCAGCTGCCTCAGGCCGGCCGGTTCGTACGGAAACAGGGCGTTTCCCGTACCGGATGAAACGGTATTGCATTCAGAAGTAGAAAAACGCAGGTACTACTGAAGAAGGCGGCCTGTTCAACAACCGACCGCCTTCGGGAATATATTGATTACAGATAATGCTGAGCCATCACGGCTTCAGTAAAGGAATTTCGGAAAACTCTTTTGCCAGATCTTCAAAGAAATTGTGTTCCATCACGGTTGAGATTCGGAACAGGAGCTCGCAGTCGATTGTCTGGCGTTTGAAAACGTCATAGACATTGGAGCGGTCGCAGCAGAGGTGTCTCGCAAGCCTGACAACATTAACATACTTATAAAAGCTTCTTGAGAATCATACACTATAGTGCAGATAAAAGATAAGATAGGAATGATTCCCAAGAAGCGGAAAAGCGGTCACGCTTATCAGAGGATCCTGAAATTGTTCATAGTTGATTAATCAGTATTTGTGAAGTTCGTGTGTGCGGTTGTGAAGAGTTCGTGGGAAACATAGATGTCTGATGCCGAAACGGCTGTGTTTGTTATAAAGTTACAGACAGACTTACGCATCTTTCTTGTTTCTTCAGCATTTATTGTCACGTTGGAAGCCGTTTGAGCAGCATATTCCGTATAGCTGATGGTCTTCACAAAATAAAATGTCGGTTTCGGAGTTGTCGTTGAAGCAGACTGGCCGCTCTCCACCGGCAGCTGCTCTCCTGACTTCGGGGTGAGGGTGAGGGCGGTTGCCTCGATTTTCAGATTAATCGGGAAAATGGATTCCGGAAGTTCGTCTTCCATCCAGACGTTGACCGTCACAGGGGAGCCTTTTATCTCAGGTACGACTGAAGAGTATGTTTCCCCCTCTGGCTGAGCCATCTCCACGAACAGTTTCAGAGCCGGTCTCACTATTATATGGATATCTCTCTGGATGACAGTTGTCTGATAGGTTCCAGGGTTTTCTGCTATTTCGTTGGTGCCACGGCCCCTGATTGTGATTGTCTGTTCCTTATAAAGATTGTCCGGACTGTTTGTCTTGACGGTAATTGTACTCCATCCCTCACTGTCAACAGAAGTGTCAACAACGACGTCAGGCTCCGAATCGACATTGTTCGCAATGGCCGGTTGAATTCCCGTTTCGGGAGAGTTGACTGTAATTTCCACGCCGTTTGTAGTGCCTGTGTCATCAACATCGATCACATTATTAGCCACAGCACTTGCCCCTGTGTTCTTGTCATCAGGACAGAACTTGTATTTAATCTCGATCGTACCGGCTTTGATGGTTGTGAAAGATGTGGCATTCACAAAAAGACGGCAGTTGTTGTCTGAGATGTTAGTGGTGCTTGAGAATTCCAGGGACGTCGAGACATTACCGGAACCTACACTGTTGAATGCCTCCAGTACAGTTGCATAGCCTCTGTCCGTCACTTCCTTGATGTTTACTTTGAAGCGGAATCCTCTCAGCAATGCATAGTATTTGTCATCCTTGTCCCTGATGTTGATTTTGTAGTAGGTATACCATGTGTCAGAGCCAAATTTACCCTTGATGATAACGAATGCAGGGTCCTCTGTCGGTTCTGGCCTTTCATAGAAATATAAAGGCACACCCACCTCAGTGAAAGATGCACCGTCTGTGTCAGCTGTGGCGTCGTAGCCGTTCAGCGTGCAACCGATCGGCATACGACCAGGATATACTGCCAACACCTCGTAAAATGATTTGAAATCATAGCTGGACACAAATCCCGTGCTGCTACCCGAAGATATGTATGGAGCGATATACCCTTCTTTCGGAGTGTTGAACACTTTGAAGGAAGCCAAGGTGAAGTTTGGGGCTGAATTGGTTACCGTGATCTTTGCAAAGTTACGGATCAAGGTGATCGACCCTTCCGGTCCTTTCAGTTCCGAAAGGAAATTCGTCCAGACTGTGGAACCCGTGACATTGTATGGGATGCAACTTACAGTCCTTATCTGCCAGTACGCATCAAGGCCGTCTGCCGAAGTGAGGGATCCCAGACGAGTCTCTTCAAATGGAGCATCATCCGCATCAAATCCACGCATTGAGATGAAATGCAGATTCCTCTTATTCTCGGACACCGTGAGTGTAAGATCGCAGGTGTATCCACCGCTATCAATCTCGGTGATATTCTCAGCCTGGATGACCTCGCATCTGTATCCGTTCTCGTAGACCAGCACCCAAAGCCCGTCAGTCTCCCAATTGACAGTTTCTCCCAGAGCCTTTGTCTCTTCTGTTACCTCTGGAACGGCAAATCCAAGTTTGACTGTAACCTTGCCCTCCTGATCGGATTGCAGCATCTCCAGCGGCCATTTCTGGCATGCCACCAGAGCAATTGAAAACAACGCAAGTGTATATGCTAATATCTTTTTCATATTCAGTACATTTTATGTCAGCTGTAAATGTCTACCAGAAGATTTGCTGGTCACCCCAACAGAACTTGTAGTTGCCATCAGTATCTCCGCACTCTGAATAAGCATACTCGGATTCATCAAGGCGTGGTTTGGAAGTATTGTCCCAATACCAGGCATCATACACGCAACGGCAGTTTGTTGGGGTATTGCCTTTTTCAATAGTATTAACTCCACTAGACGTATTAATTTGATATCCCACATTTTTTGTTGCGCAGATATAAAATGTATCATCGTAAAATATACCGTCACCCAAACATCCGTCCGCTTGAAGCTGGAGACAATACTTCAGCTCCGCCTCAGTAGGCAGTCTCCATCTGCCCGCAGGGTATCCCGCTTCCTGATATGTAGCACAACGCATTTGATAGGTAACATACGGATCCGAGAATGACGTGGAACCGGTACCGGCATAGGCCGATCCGATTCTGAAGGACGGTGCAATGAATTCACTGGTTTCAGATCCGGAGGTATAATAATATTTCAAATGTTTATTTTGGTCACCGCAAATACTATTTTCGTTACCCTGCTCCCAATTTTCCAAGTCCTTCCATGGAGATACAGTGAAATCAACAGGTTCATGGATTCTGGGGTCTCCAATCTTATTTGAAGAAAAGCCTCCAGTCAACACACTTGCCGTTACAGTATAGACGTTGGTATTGGTAGCTCTACCGCCTATTTGATAATATTTTCCAGTGTAAAGAGTATTATATCCTCCTGGCGCTATGGTTTTTTGATATTTATCCACAAACACATTCCTATAGCCTCCGGCATTATCAAACGGCTCGATATACAATGCTGGTCTCTGCTCTATGTAAATGACCTCACTGTAGTTCGGGTCGTCAGAGTGCCTTAAGGTGAAATGAGCCTTGAATATCAAATAGTCGTATGGCTTTGAGCTCTGGTCATTAAGCAGCTCGTGGGTGAATTTTATTCTCCTGCTCGCATTATCAACAACAGCCGATGATGATTTTTGAACTCCCATTTCGGTTGGATGGCTATCCTGGTCGACTGAAAAATCAATGACTTCGCAGTTGTGACTTGATACAAACGGGATTTCAATCTGATTTTGATTGTTGATAATATACTTATTATTTTCCACGACAAGTACACGTGGCAAGGCAAGGTCCGCATCGGTGTCGTTGCCATCCGAAGAAGCGTCTTTCCAGACTTTATCCACTATGACGCTCAAGTTTTTGACGGTTACAGTTCCTTCCTTGACAAGGCTTCCAAGCCCGCCAAGCCTGGCGGTGATGTCATACCAGCTGTTCGGGTCAAGCGATGTGCCTGGGAGGAGAATCTTGTAATAGGTGTCCGCCGTTGTGGCCTCCGTCTTCATTTTCCAAGGAAGGGTTATATAGAGGTAAGGCGCTTCTTCGTCCCCATTGCTCCATCCGCGTGGGTAACTGTACACAGGAACTGTCAAAGACAAATCCGTTTCGTTCAAGATTTCCTTCTTCGTAAAATCACTGCTTGTCGATTTGCGAGTCGCATTGCTCAACACAGTCGATGGAGCCTCTTCTCCACTGACAAGAGTGTTCTTGCACAGGTTGTTGAAATCAACCTGAACCGCATTCATCTGAGGGAGCCATTCCTTTGCCGCGCCATCAATAAAAGAATCCGGAACAATGAGGTGAAGCGTTATCTTCGAAGCCAGTCTCTTGAGACTGATTTCGCTTGTTTCTGCATTATTGGCCCCTGTTTTTGTGAGAATGCCTTCGCCTACCATCACAAAATTGTCCTGTTTTCCGAAAGCGGACAATGTCACCGCTGTGGATTTGATGTTGTCCATGGTCGTGGTGGACGTTCCGTCTGGAGTTGTAGCGTTGGCAACCACGAGAACCTTCAATTCCGTTCGACCGCTGAAAATGTTGTTGAATATGGTGGAGCTGATGCCTGAAAGCGAGATGTCGGCTTCTCCTGTCTTGTTGATGATCTGAGCATTATCATGAACCAGCGTGCCGGAAGTCTCGTCAAAGAAGTAGTAATGGATGCTTTGGATCCTATTCTCGTTGAATTTGTCTTCACCTTTTTCCGTAGCCTTTGTGATCAGTTCAGCACAATCAGTCCTCAGGATCATACGGATTTTCTCTGCAGCAGAGTCTATCTCGGACATTTTATCGCAGCCGCATATCGAGATGAGGCCTGCAATTGCCAATATTGAATATATCTTCTTCATTTCAAGATCAAAATCAGCCCAATGGATTAAGGATAATGTTCCAGGCATCAACACCAAGCAGGTCATCTACATTGACATACGTTCCGTCAGCCAGGCGGACAGTTATGTGGATCTTGGTGGAAAGCACGGTGCTGCGGTCAATGCCCGTATTTGCCCTTATGTAGAAGACGCACGCACTCGGAATGCCGAGAGCCCCGTTCTGAATCGTACCAGAAGCAGGCTTCTCCGAGCCGGTTGCGTCGATGGTGTAGACTTCGAATGCATCTGTGTTGGTCGCAGAGACCAACCAGGTCGCTCCTAAAGGTGTGTCCAATGTGAACCTGCCCTCTATCGGAGTGTCGGCGACGACGATCTTCGAACCCGCAGCTGTTTCGTTGGTCATCTGAAGTTCTCCTGTTCCAGGAGTTACGGCAGGACCTACAGTATAGTCATATTCCTGCTCAATGAAATCCCAATCAAGCAGCGACAGAGTCATGTCCAGATTTGCGGAAAGCGTGGCACCAATCTTATAGGTGTAATAACATCCTGCCTTCCAGCTACCAGAGAGGGCGACATTCTTTGTGATATAGTCACCCAGGCTTGTCTTGACCGTCACTTCGGCCGACAGTTCAGAAAGGTCTCTCTCCGGAATCAGGAAAAACGTATTCAGGGTAGTATAAAGGTTCTTTGTCACGCTGTTGTGGGTGTAGGTACCGACCTTCCATTCTGAATTGGTGGCTTCTGGCAGTTTCCCGCAGTTCTGCGAGAAGTCAGACCTGTCACTCAGATCGCTCCACTTGAAAGAGGCTGGGAGGGTAAAGTCGCAGTATCCTCTCCCAGCGGCGTTGATGATGGCCACTTTTGTGATTGTCAGGCTAGGATCGAAACTGCCGTCATTCGTACTGACCGCAAAACGAATCTCCGACAGGGCATGGTAGAAGGTGATGTTCACAGTCTCATTACCGGATTCGATCTCTCCTGTTTTGTTATCAAATTTCCTTATTTCCGAGTTACCGGCGAATATGATGTCCTTCTGATTGGTTGCATCAGAGCCGGCTGTAGCAGCGGGCTGGGAGTATGAGAAGCTGAGCACGTCAGAATCAGATTCCGGTGCATCGATAGTTCGGACGGCGGCTCCTGAGGTTGTTCCGAGAGAAACCGGATAATAGCTCCAGAAGTGGATGCCCACCTCGTTCAGCCACAGATAGTCGGTTTGAGTACCTCCGGTGTCGAATGTTAGCCAGTTGCTGCCATCATATTTAGCCATGGCTTCGAAATAGTTGCCTATTCCGTCATCATCTGCCACTGCGATGATCCTGAACGACTGTCCGGACGTGTTGAGGCCTGATGTCGTATTGATTGCGCCCTTTGTCTCGACCGTCCTCACATCGAAGCGGATCACCGCTCCGTCACTTCCGAATTCTTCCATTTCCTGGCAACCCGCAAACAGTCCGCACAATGAAGCATATACCAGGACTCTGGTGACGCTATTTAGTCTATTCATACCGTTCGTGTTTAATCAAATGACAAGTCCTGGAAATCGTTGTGTTCTGGTCCGATGTCGAATCCGGCCTCAAACTCTTTTACCTCAACAGTGTTCACCTTGATGTTTGTCGTACTTGGAGAACCTGAAAGTATATTCGAACTGAGTGGAATAGATATTGGTTCAAACACCATCGGTCCGTATTTTTTCTTCATTGTCTGTTATTGTCGTTATATTATTCGTTATCTGTCAAAGCATTCTGAAGAGCCGAAATCTGCGTTGTGGTGATGCCGCAGTCAAGCAGGAACCTCTCGGCTTTCCCCTTGAACGTGCTACCGCTCAAACCGCTCAGATATGGGTGGAAGAAGCCCATGAATCCATCGTCGGTCGTGCGTGTACGGGTGCTCACACAACTGAAAGAAGTAAGCTCGTAATCAATCGTGCAATCTTTTTCCGAGACGCCGCAAAGAGCCTCAAGGAGCATGCATATGCATCCGGTACGGTCTGCACCTGCGAAACAGTGGATATAGACAGACTTCCCAGACTGAAGTGTGTTCAGGATTGAAAGAATGGTCGACTTTATCTTTTCATGATCCTTCAAATCATCGGAATACATGAAACCGACATTGGAATAATCAACTTTGGACGCGTCGAGGATTCTCTTAGCCTGGTTCCTTCCACTGTCAGTTGCACGTCGCAAATCGACATCAAGTCCAATATTGAGATCATCGGTCATATAGGATTTCTCCGATGTCGTGAGACCGTCCATGTTGGTTCCTCTGAACACTTTCCCGTATTTGAGAGTCTTCCCGTCAAGGGTTCTCATACCTCCCAAGTCCCTGAAATTGTTTGCCTTGTCAGCCGAAACCACATCGCTGACCTTCATTATGCGTCTGCGACCGGAGGTATCGAAATAGCCTATGCTTAATATTTCGCCAGATGTCAGGCTGACAGTATAATGATACCTGCGGTTAGGAATCAGATTATAGACCTGAACCTTGCCATTGATTATTTGTGTAAAAGACTCATATTTTTCATCAGCGAAAGCACCGTCACCAGTTATGGATAATGATACCATCTTGCCGTTATTGCTATCGACCGGTATTGAAACCGGGACAGGTCGGTCATACGAATAGGCTATGGCTCCAGCAGGTTCATTCAGATCGCCATTATCACCATTCCGATAGTTGCCGACTATGCTCGTAGCAGAATATCCCCTCCAGTTGCTATCTGTATATACTTTCTCAGCCTCGGCCATATATGAATCCATATCCTCGTTGACAAGGTTGAATGATCCGAGATATACCTCAGGAACTGTTGGGGAAGGATTGGCATAGGTATAATTCAGCGCAGTGAATTCTCCGGCCTTGAGTGCTATTCTCTTACCCTTGATTTCTTTTGTGGAGACCCATTCGGCACCATTGCTTTCCGCTGTAACTTTTATCTGGAAATCACCGCTAGCATTGAAAGGAATGAAACCGGCATAGAAGGAAGCGCTTTGTCCCACAGCGATTTGCGCCCCGGATGCCACCGAGAGTGAGATGGTGTTAGTAGTATTCCCCTCAACCGGATGGTACACTGGCGAATCGCCTGTGATATCCACCTCAAAATCTCCTGCGACTGCAACTGGTGACGTAAACTCGATACTTTTGATCTTAATAGGAGAAGAGTATCCATTAGTGATATTGAATTTCCCGACCGCCAGCATCTGATTCATCGCGAATGAAATATCTCCTGAAGTGTCGCTGATACCAAATAATGGGAAGTCTGGCCCTGCCAGATGAGCTGTGCTGCCGTTCCCTGCCTGTCGAGGCTCAGGGTCTACGTCAATTGAAAGTTTTGCTGGTGATGTCCATTCTGGCGTGTATGGATATGCAGCATATACTATTTGGGTTCCGACAGTGGCAGGTATTCTTCCTTTGAATCGGTCATTCCCCACATAAGAGAATTTCGAGTTTGAAAAGTCTCCCTGTGCGCCAACGAACAAGGACAGTTCGTCCGTAGCATACCAATAAGTTGCCAGTCCGTCATTTCCTGTCTTGGTCTGAGGACAGGACGCTAAGATAGTACAGTCGCCAGCCGGTTCTTCCGGAGTAAATGTACCGCATCCTGCTGCCAATAATGGCAACAGGATGAATAAAAGGTTAAATCTATTTATAGCTCTCATAATTATTTATGCAACTTGTTGTCTTTGTATGCCTCTCCGTTCTTTGACGTGGTTCCCAAAGACTTCTTGGCAACGGTGAATGCCACCGATACTTCAGAATCCACAACGACTGTCTTTGTCTGTTCGGTCGAAGGAGTCATATCATATGTCCACTGCCAGTTCTTTCCGGAAATATTATGAGGAGTCACCTTATAAAGTCCCGGTTGCAGACCGGAAATCGTCTTTGAATCAGCCTCCTTTGTCAAGTTTATGATGAAAATGATTTTTCCGTCAGGATCCTTCACGTCGAACATTGCGCTTTCCCCGGCATCAAGTCCGCTGCAGCTGACTTTCAAGCCACCGTATCCAAGATATGCGATAAGCACCGGACATTCGATATATGGATTTGCCTGTTTGAAATCGTTGGTGAAAGTATAATTGTATGTTTTTCCTTCGTCAGCAGTAGTTGTGTCTGCCGTTAAATCGGCCACGTCCGCACGCCCGTAGAATTTAAGGGAGGTGAAAGCTCCCGGAAGATTCGGTGTGATCACGAACTCCTGTGACATCCCCGGTTCTATGCAGAAACCGTCTCTGGTCAGATCACTGACCATTTTATCATATAGATCCACTCCCGGAGCAACAATCTCAGGATAAAGGTTTTTGGATATTGATGTCACTGCCGAGTTTACGTCGTGCAGTTCATCGTCTTCGCCTATATACTGGAAAGTTCCTCCGTGACCGGCGACCTCCGCCCTGATGACAGTCTGGCCGCAGGCTTTGCAGATATGACAGGCATCGTCCTCATCATGTGTTGCTCCTTCCTCTGGATACATGTGGACGAGTTGGTTATTTTCGATCACTGCGGTGTAAGCACCGCTTTGTGACGAATCTCCTTGAAGATTGTAGTAATCGCCGGCAAGGACATCTTCTTTGACGCTTCCTGTATCATAAGAGGAACCCGTCCCCGCCTTCCAAGCTATTTCCAACACGTCGCATTGAATGGTATTATCTTTGATTGTTATTGAAGAGTCATCAGTTATACCTTGATAACCGGCATTTCCGTGTTGAAGGAGGAGCGCGCAGGTATTCTCGTCAGAAGTATCATCATACGCTTTGAACAAACCCAAAATTTTGTTCCCTGTAAATGTATAGCTTCCTGCCAATGGCCCTGTTACTTGACAAAGGCAGATCGAAGAGCCAAAGGTACAATCCTTGAAAGATTGCAAGTGATAAAATTTGTTGCCGATCATTTCAACATTGATGTTGTCAGATATCAATGGAACAATGGAGATGCCGCGGAAATTCTGGAGCAGATTGTCGCGGAAAATGAAGGAAGCATTCTGCTTATACATCCTATTGCCTGCATCATAGGTTGGATTACTATTGAATATGTAATTTATTCCATATTCATATATGTTATCCTCGAACTGATAAATGTCTGACTGGTAGCTGCCGGTTGTACCCCAAGGCCTTGAAAAATCCGAGTTGTTGTTGTCCACTGCCCTTGTGGTATAACCGGTTTTGAAAATACAATCGTGGAACCAACTCCTTGAAGTAGCATCGCTTGCTGTTGATGCAGTAGATGCAATCCAGGCGAATTCCTGACCGGCAAAAGTCAGATTCGATACTTCGACTTCTCCATCCTTATTCTGGAAACGGATGACGTAAGTGCTATAGGCATCACTACGCTGAACGGTTACGGTATGCTTGGCGGAGCTCGTGCTGGAAATGACGATCTTCTTTATATTGGAAGGAAGATTGATGACGTTATCTATATAAGAACTGTATTCGGACTCGGAGATATTGCCTGAGATGTCAATATGGACCGTACCGTTATCAGTCTCTATATACTTGCCCAAATTACTCTGCATATATTGCAACGCGAGATTTACAGTGCCGAATTCTTCGAAAATAGACTCCCTGATATTCACTTGTGCACTGGCAGTTGCTCCTGCAAACAGGCAAAGGATGGCTGCTGTTATGATTCTTCTTGTTTTCATTGTCATTCAGTTATTTCGAAAGCCATACATCAGTCCTCGATATCTGTGCTGAGACCTGTCGGCACGGTATCCCATGCCGTTCTGTCATCAACTATCTGAGCCAGGATGGACATCTGGAGATAAGCCCCTTCGACAGGAGCGTCTCCGGCCTGATAGCTCGTAAAGATTGCCTGATTCGTAGCTGTTCCTCCTTTGACTCCGTACTTGTAGTAATAATATCCGTCCGCACCCTTCAGCCAGTCGGATCCGAGTCCTGTAAGTGTTCCCTCGGTCGTGAAATCGCAAGCCTTGACGATGTATTCGCTGCCTTCAATTTCCTTCACCCAGTAAGCGGCTACAGCTGCCCGGATGAATCCCGCGAGGTTTCCGGTATTGGTGATGGTGACGTTTGTCTTGACATCATCTATGACTTCATCCTGAACGTCAACATCAAGTACGTCATCGGCAGGGATGAGCCTGTAAGTGTATATCTTGCCGGCCTGCCATGGATTATGGCTGATAGTGGCGCTTATTTCGTGTTCCAACCCATCTGAACGCTTGTATTTGATGCCAAGTTTCATCCCGGTTACCGTCTGAGGTATAAAGAAGAAGAACTTGCTGCTGCTCAATGGCATGAGTGCATTCTCCGTGGTACCGTCAAGTCCTGTCGCAGTAAAATCGCTTGACGTGACACTTTGCGAGATAGTCTTGCGTGTACTGCCTGGCGTCCAGGCGAACGCCACACTGCCGGAAGCGTCGTTGCTTGCGCCCGGAGTTCCGCTGATAGCACAGGTTCCGTCAGTTATGATATTCTTGAAGAAGACGTCAGTAATGGTCACGCCATTTTTGAGAGCCTCTGCGATATCGAACCGTATTGCTGCAAGAGCGTGATAGAATCTGACGTTGACGAACTCGCTATCGCTGCTTTCTCCATCGTCATCATAGGATACAGTGTGGAGATTGTATGCGAAAAGGATGTCTTTTTGGGCAGACGCATCCAGCGGAGTCGTATAACTGAATCCTACCTGCTTCTGGCCGCTGTCAGAAGTATCGCTTGATGGAAGATTCACCCCGGAAATACCTGTAGGATAATAGCTCCAGAAAGAAGTAGGGACCGAATTATGCCATTTGTACTCCCCGCCCAATGACCAGGCGTCGTCGCCCTTGGTCGCGGTTGTGCCGATGAAATGGAAATCGGAGTCTCCTTCTTCGCGATTGGCAGAACCGAGCCATCCGTGAAAAGCGAACTGGCTACCGGATGCGTTGATGTTCAAGGTCCCGTTCGCCCCGCCTGTAGAGACTATGTTTCCTTTTGTCTGCCCTTCCTTGGAGAAAGGAAGGATATCATTGTCGCCCACGTAAGCATCAATCTTTAATTCAATGCCTCCGAGCTCACCGGCGGGATAGCTGCCGACCAGTTCTGACGATGTCGCCACTGATTTTGTCGACATCCCGCTGTCTTCCGATAAGACAACACCAACTTTCCCGTTATTCTTGGTATTAACAGAAGTATTCTCTGTTTCGCAAGAAACAACCATACCTGCGAATAACGCAATGGCTGCAAAACTCAGTTTTCCGTTCATGGCCTTTATCTTTTATTCGCCAAATCCCACTTCGAAGCCAACCTCACTGCTTCCATTGGAGAAACCGATAGTGTAATCCTCAACAGTTACATTCTCTTGTATTGACACTTTCGGGGTCGCTGGAGATTCAACCAACAAGGCAGTCTCATAATCCAAGGCAAGAGGGGAAACTGACATGCTTTCGTATTTTTTCCTTTTCATATCAATAGTTGTATTTTTCATTTTATTTCTTGTGCAAATGATTGCTAAAGATCATATCCTTCAGAGGTTTTCCATTTCTTGATGCTAGAAGCGGAAGGAAGGAATGAGGCTTCCAGAACAGGGCGGACTGAGTAACCTTCTGAACGGCTGTTTTGGTAATGCGTGTGTACGAGCGGGCCGATTCCCGGTGCATCACCAATGCCCAAATCCCAGCCGGAGACATCGTTCTTTGGAACGGCAGACCAGAATATTCCAAAATTAGGATCAGGCCAGATTCCGTCTTCGTCACGACTTCCCAATCCAGGGAAATATATAGTAGGGCCGCCTGTGTTTACCGTATTGCCAGGACCCAGGCTTGTGTAGAAATTCCAACCATTGATGTAATCTCCGTTTGCATTTATATCCGGGTACGGTTCAGCATCAGAGTCTGTGCCGGTTGTTGTAAAACCGGTGTATGCATTAGAAGCAGGCATCTTGTAACCGACCGGTGAAGGGTCATAGATGGTCTTGATTATTTCAGTACTGTCTTCTAACAGTCCGGCCTGTTCATCAGTTGATATCTTGCCGGTCCAGAGATTGTTATATACAATTGAGCACCAGTTTCCACCCCATTTATCTGCGTCATAACAGCCGTAGAATGTTCCCGGATTCTGGATAGCCGTCTTCAGGTCGACCATACTTTTGCTGGCTGTGTGCTCTCCTGACGCGGGGGTCTCAGCCTGGCACATTGGGTCCTTTCGGCCGAACTGATAGAAATTGGCCATTGCCTGTCCACGGACTTCAGGCTCGTCAACTGTGATATTGATAATATTGCCCGAGCCTGCCTGCTCCAGAGTGATGACGACCTGCTCCCTTGCCGGGTAGTTTTCACCGTCCACAAAGCCGAGGGCTGATAACGGGAAGAAATGATAGGAGTTGCCTGCATAATTGGTCACCGTGATCGGGGCTGACAGCAGAGCAGGATCATTCGTCGTCCAGATGCACCAGCTCCACATGATATTGCCATCCGTATCCTTTACGGCAATCAGCGCGTTGTTCTGACAAACAGTGCTTGCGTCAACAGTGAACTGGAGATATCTTACATGATCGGCGTCATAACTGCCTGCTGATACACCTGAACCGGTACCATCAACGATGGACAGATTTTTAATAACTACCGCCTCGTCCTGCCATACAATGCTGCAGCTATTGGCGATGCAACCATCGTTGTTTTCGATGAACGGGCTGGTGATACCGTTACCCTTGTGATTCACAAAGCGTTCAAGCCTGCAAGTGCCGCCAGTGGCATTAGGATAATAGGACTCTTCATTGACCATTCCGTTCACCATACCGTTTCCGTACACGAGAGGAATCCTGTATGTGCCGGCGTGACGGATGACATAACAGTTTGCGGTGGTCATCGCCTGCGCCTCCTCCGTTCTGAAGTTGAATTTGGAAAGGTCGAGAGGTGCCGATGCAGTCGCACGGCTTTTGCTCCAGTCGAGCGGAGACCAGCCTGAGCCATCCGTGTCACCGCTGAGGCCACCAGCGTTTGTCCAGTAGGCATGACTGCCCTGCTGCGAGAGAGTGCGTGCAAGAGACGTGATTTTCAAGTTGTCACCGTCTTTAGCCACGTTATATCCGCCGCCGTTTGTGAACGTGGTGCCATTTACCTCGACAGGGTCTCCACTGCCAATCTGGTACGTCTTGATCACCCAGTCCCAGCCATCAATCGTTTCTGAAGGACTGATCCTTTTGCTGGTTACAGGGATTACAGTCACATCGGAATCGGTGGATGTATTATCAAACGACTTGGCAGCGTCTAAATCATTTACGAGTTTGAAATCATAGCTGTAAGGATCGTAGCTTATCCTGTACAGATACTTCTTTCCCGGCTTCCACTCCACTGAAGAGCCGTTCTCGAACTTGGATATGTCGGCGGTCTTTGTTACCGTCAAACCGTCGTCTTTCTTGAACGTCACCGCCATCTCCGTGCTGGTGCCCAGTGTCTGAGGGATGAGCATGAATATCTTGTCGCTGCCGGTGAATGATTGCTCCTTACTGGTGGCATCGAAATCTGATGAAACGAAGTCCTGACTGAAGCTTGCAGTTGATGAGTGATTCTTCCATACGAATGCCGGAACATTACCGGAACCGCCGGTAATGTCACAGGCGGCGGAGGAGAATATGTTATTGAAACCGATCCGCTCGATTGTCGCATCTTCTATATTCCCGATCTTGAAGTAGACAGCGGCGAGCGCGTGATGGAACTCTATGTCCACCTTGTCATCGGAACCGTCCTGCCATGTCTTGGTGTTGAAGGCGATGCAGAGGTCCTTCTGGTTCTGGGCATCATTGTACGGAGAGGTGCTGCTCGGGGTCGGAAGGGTGTAAGTCATTGACATCTTCACCTGGTCAGCATCATCGACCGTATTTCCAGGATATGTGATTGTGCGCCCTGCCGCACTTATCGGATAGACGGACCAGAAGTTGGTTTTCACCTTGTTCCTCCAAGGATACTCAACTCCTCCGGCGAAATTCCATTCGGAGGATTCTCGCTCGATGACGGCATTTTTTATGAAATGCCAGTCTGTTTTGTCTTCTTCTACATATTCATTGCCTTCTATGTCCTGGGAACCGTCGTAGCGGTTCGTTGACTCGAGCCAGGCATCCATCGTGAACTGCTGTCCGACAGAGTTGATCCCCGTTGTGGTGGTTACTGCTCCTTTTGTTTCATCATCGGTCATTCCGGTGGGAAGGTCTTCGTTGTCATATTCATAGACCGAGACATAGATAGGGCTGTCAGAGATACCCTCCATGGTATAGCAGGCGATACACACACCTTCAGTTGAACTGTTGACGCTCTTTGTCTCGACTGATGTCGTTGAGACACGCGGGCATATTACCGCTCTCAAGATACCCCCCTCGGGGATGGCTTCTTTCTGGCAGGAACCGAGAAGGCATATACATGCAATCGCTGAAATACATCCTATTATCTTGTTCATCTTCATCTGATATTTCTTATTTATTGAGAGTTGCATCATAACCGTCATTCGGGAAAGTGGAGTCTTCGCCGAATCCTTTCACTTTGACATCTTCTGTGCGACTGTTGGGGTACGAACTTGCACATAAGTATTGTCCTACTTCTGTCATGACTGATGTCACAACCATTTTCTCATATCTCCGCTTGCCAATAGCACAGTCAATTCCCTCCGACTCTTCACACTTCCCGGTTTGCTGCAACATAAACGTTTCGTTATTTGTCATTGTCAAATATTATTTGGTTGATAAGGTGTTCAAAACAGGCACATCACGAAAAAGGACAAGGTTCAATTCGAGAGGGGATATAACCCAGATTTCTGC
Source organism: Candidatus Cacconaster merdequi (assembly GCA_018064345.1). Classification (GTDB taxonomy): domain Bacteria; phylum Bacteroidota; class Bacteroidia; order Bacteroidales; family UBA932; genus Cacconaster; species Cacconaster merdequi. The sequence continues at coordinate 9,600 of JAGHVK010000052.1, read as the reverse complement.
TGAAATTTCCTTCATTATTTCGCCAAGTTGGAGCACTGGACCATGGCCTGCATGGCGTTCTGCCGGGGGGTATTGCGCTCCAAGGCTGTTATTTGGGCCTTGAAGCACAGGACTATGCCTTGTAGCCGCCTCAGAGGCAGTACTTTGTGCTCCGACTTGGCGGAATTCCATGAGGAAAATGAACCAATCTAAGGGAAGGGCAGCAAGGTCTTTAAGGTCAATACTTGGAAAACCATATATTATTGCTAATTTTGCATCACAATACATGGTATTATATATATTATGGCAGATATAAAATGGGCATCAGATTCTGAAGTACTGACCAGGATAGGTCAGAAGGTAAAAGAATGGAGGCTTGAGATGAACCTGTCTCAGAAAGAACTCTCTGAGAAAGCGCAGCTCTCTTCTCTCACGATTCAGCAAGTTGAATATGGCAAGGGCACCTCTGTCAGAAACCTGCTGCACGTGTTGCGGGTTCTTGACAGACTTGATTTCTTCGAACTGTTCTTCCAAGAGAAGCAGTTGTCCCCTGTCGAGTACGAGAGGATGATGAAAATACATTCAGACAATGAGCGCAAGCGTGCGTCAAGTAAAAAGAACAAGGAATATGATACGGACACTGACAACGCTCCTCTTTGGTAGACCGATAGGCGTGCTCCGTCTTGACGACGACGGGTACTGCAGTTTCCAGTACACGGACGAATTCTGTGCAAGCGGGATGCAGCCCAGTCCCCTTCAAATGCCAGCAATTCAGAACAGGACATATAAGTTCCCGCTTCTTGACACAGTCACATTCAACGGACTTCCGGGTATGATGGCAGATTCGCTGCCCGACTCGTTCGGACGAGCACTTCTGGAACAATGGCTCACTGCCATGGGTCGGGAGGAAGAATCTGAAAATGCCTTGGAAAGGCTTTCATTCCAGGGGAAGAGATGTATGGGGGCTCTGGAATACCGTCCTTCACGCGAGGAGTACCTTGACGAATCCTCTCTTATCGAGATGGACGAACTGGTGAGCATCGCCAGGGAGGCACTCTCTTCCAAAGAAAGTTTTCTCTCGACAATGAAAGACAAGGAGAAAATGATAGCCGACATCCTCAAGATTGGCACATCTGCCGGAGGACAACGTGCAAAGGCCGTCATTGCGGTAAATGACACTACAGGGGAGATACGTTCCGGGCAAGTGGACTGCCCCGATGGTTTCAACCACTGGATTCTGAAGTTTGATGGATTTGACTCCAACGGCAGACCGACCTCCCCGGCCAACTACGGAAGGCGTGAATATGCATTTTCAAAAGTTGCCCGAGCCTGTGGAATCAATATGACCGAATGCCGTCTGCTTGAAGAGAACGGGCGTGCGCACTTCATGACCAGAAGATTTGACAGGAAAGGCAACAACAAACTTCACATGCAGACACTCTGCGCGATGTCGCACTACGACTTCAGAAGACCGGGATTCTACTCCTACGAACAGGCTTTCTCCCAGATGCGCAGGATGAATCTGGGATATGACTCCGCAAACGAGATGTTCCGCAGGCTCGTCTTCAATGTGATGTGTCTCAACATGGACGATCACACCAAGAACATATCCTTCCTCATGGACAGGATGGGGAAATGGAGACTTTCTCCGGCCTATGATATCGGCTTCAACTACAATCCGCACGGCCAGTGGTGCAGCTCACATCAGATGACCATCAATGGCAAAAGGGACGGTATAACCACCAAAGACCTCATGGAAGTGGCGGCAAAGAACGACATCTCGAACCCGATGGAAATCATCCGGGAGGTCGAATACGGAGTGATGCAATTCCCGGCTTTCGCCGACGAATGCGGTATCCCGCGTGATGAGACCGACTATGTCACGAGGCTTATCAAAGACAACTGGCTCCATTAATTGCCGGCAGGAAACAATCTCAGATCTTCATATTATTTCGACAGAGTGAAATTATTCGTGCAGCCGGCACGCCATGTGCCGGAAGAGATGGTAGCCGAGGCAACTATGTCATTCGTAAAGGTAACCTCAACCAGAACATTGTAGTCGGCAAGATCCTGAGGTATGAGTAGGAATGGCTCCCCAATGAGTTTTACTGAAAAACCTGCGAGGTCAGTAAGAGCAAGACCTTCATCATTTGTCTGTGATACAGTAAAATCACAATCTCCTACAGAACTCCATTCGATCTGACCGTTCAAATCAAGCGTAGCTGTACCGGTCTTCGTCACCCCTGCAAGCCTGATGCTTTTAATGACAAGGTCATCGTCAATCCCGCCACGGAGGAAGCGCACCGCCGTCAGAGGATGGTCGAAACGTATCTCGGCAGTGCCGGTGTTCCCACCGTTGCCCTGATAATATCCGAAGAGAATGTCCGTCTGATCCGCTGCCGTTGCAGGTACTGTATGGGACGTCGAAACTCTCGTGGAGGTGATGGTAGCGCTCTGCCCTGAAGGCAAGTTGGCGTAAGTTAGAAAATTCAGCTTTGCATCCTGCGGCCAGTATGCTGTCGGGCTTGCCTCCCAGACGCTCCCGGACCAAGTGACAGTTTGAGACAGTTTTTCCGTTCCTGCATCATCATACGCCTTGGCTGCGAATGAACCGACTATGTCGGAGAATTCTGATAGAAGTCTGTAATCGTCACCTGTGGTGTTTACTAGTGTTCCCTTTGTCTGTACAGATTTTTCTGGTGAAACGCCTATTCCTTCGGTTACGACACATTCTACGGGAATGGAGATACTGGATTCCTTGTCGGAAAGCATCAGCAACGACGCATTAGTTTCACCCGCAGCCTTGGTCCATTCTTGCTGACTTGATGCCAAGGCATACTTTACGGTTCTATCACCAGAATTTTGTATGATTTCAATTTCTTCACTCTGACACCCGGCCAACACGAGAGCAGCCAGAATGATAATGTATGTTGTCTTTCTTTTCATAATTGCTGTATCGTAAATATTCATTTCATCATAACTCATCTGCGATCCATTCAAGAATTGGACGGACTGAGATTCCATATGATGACTTCCTGACATAGCTGGTTGGGTCTATGGAGCCGTTATCAAAATACAAAGTAAATCCGTTGTGGGGTGACTGGTGGCTACTAGTCCCATATATACCATTGACGCCTATGTTGGTTATTTCACCGTTTTCATAGTTGCGGAATCCTGCGGCAGGGAAATAAATCGTATTCTCTCCATATCCTGTCAGAAAATTCCAACCATAATCGTAACTGCCTTCAACATTGAATTGGGATTGCATGGTAGTTTTCTCCCCTGTCGCAGTGAAAGCACTGAATACGCTATATTCCGGCAGCCAATATCCGGCTGGAGACGGGTCACTTGGAGATTTGTATAAATAGTTCAAATCATAGCCTATTAATCTACGATAGTACCGACCCCAAGATAATCCTCCATCAGATGGAATAGAATCGTAGAATGTATTAGGATTATTGATAAGTGTCGCTTGAAAGACAGGACCAGTACCGTTCTTAATAAATATCCCTTCTGCGGGATTGTCTTTCCTGCACATCGGATCCTTTCTTCCGTTTTGGTAGTAATTGCCATTGGATGGACCACGGACAACCGGCTGATTTATGGAAATATCTATTCTATTGCCTGACTCTACCTGCTCAAGAGTGACATATACCTCCCTTGCCGGGTAATTGCTGGAATCAACCCACCCGAGATTGCCGAGTTGGAAAAATCCAAAAGTTTCTCCTGCCAGATTCTTCACGTGGATGGAATTGCCCAGCAAGGCGGGGTCATTTGTCGTCCAGATGTGCCAGCTCCAAATTATTTCGCCATTCTCGTCTGTTACGGCAATGACAGCGTTGTTCTGGCAAACTGTCTCGTTGTAGACGGTAAATTTGACATATCTTGTGTTTGATGAATTGTATTCCCCCATTGTCAACTCTTCTCCGACAATGGATACATCCTTGATTACCCTTGCTTCATCCTGCCATACTATTTCACAGTCTTTTACATTGCAGCCATAATTGTTTTCTATGAATGGAGAAGTTGATGTTCCACCTCTATGATTCGTAAGATAGAATTCTGAATTCCTACCCTGAACCACACCATTGGCATATATCAGAGGGAACATATATGTTCCGGCATGACGGATAATATAGCAGTTGGCCGTGGTCATCGGCTGGGATGTCTCCGTTTTGAAGTTGAATGTCGACAGATCAAGAGGGCTGGACGCAGTCGCCCTGTTTTCACCGTCTTCGCTCCAATCTGCCGGGCTCCATCCAAGATTATCCGTTCTGAGCGGATTCTGATTAATCCAGTAGTCGTGGCTTCCCTGGTGTGCTTGTGTGCGGGCCAAAGCAGTAATATTCAAGTTCTCTCCATCCTTAGCAACCGTGAATCCCCCGTCTGTGAAACCTGTTCCGCCAGAAACTTCCACCGGAGAGGCTGAATCTATCTTGTAGGATTTTATTCGCCATTCTTTCTTCGTTGCCACTCCGTCAACGGTCTTGGTGCTTGTTATCGGGATGACTTCGGTACTACTGGCTTCAGTCGTATTCGTGAATGTCTTGCATGCATCTGACTCATTAGTCAATTCAAAGGAATAATCTCCAAATGATTGACTTATCGTATAGACATTGGTATGTCCTGCTTTCCATGTTTTACCCGCGAGAGGATAGAACAAGTCGATATTATTACTGCCTACAGTAACATTGATCTTGATACGGGCATCCGATGTGCTTCCGAATGTCTGAGGAATGAGCAGAAAGGCATCGCCGAGCTGACAGCCCAATGCCGGAATAGAGCCGGTGACAGACTGTGATACGGTCATGGTGCTGTCTGCGCCAGTGGCATGAGTCCAGTTGAACTTGTTGGCTACAAGGCTTTCAGCAACTGTGACCGGTGTCATTTCAGCTGAACCGTTCTTGTACACACCCTCTATACTGATGCTGTTGAGTGACGTCACTCCCGCAATCGTGCCCACCTTGAACAGCACAGCAGTCAGAGGATGATAAAAATGTATCGATGCCGTGCCGTTCTTCACCGCCGGTTCGCCAGTGGAACCGTCTCCCTGATAGTAGCCCATGAGGATATCTGTCTGGGCTGATGCAGCGGACGGCACTGTATATGAAAGTGTCTGTGATGCATCAGTGGCGTTAGTCACTGACGCTCCGCTGGAAGGGAGGTTGGCGTAGGCATAGAAGGTCTTTGAAGCTTCTGTCGAGCTCCATAAGTATTCATCCTCCGTCATCCATTCGTCATCCGTGCTGTTGTAGCTCACCTCTATGTACGAAGAGGCGGCAGATGAAGGTATGCAGTGAACAGGGGTGGTCACGTCATTCCATGCCGATACATGGAATTTTTTGACGATGGATGAATATTCTCCGAGTTTCTTGGTGCTGCCTGTGGTGTCGATAAGGGCACCTTTTGTGACTGTTCCATCTGAATTGCCTGAACTGAGGAATGTACTGCTCAGTTCGGTGCAGGAAATTATCGGGCAGAATTCTTCTGCTCCATTCGCAGAAAGGACATACGAACTTTCCACCACTCCATCCTCTGACTTGGTGTATGCTGCGTCGGATACCCCCGCTACGGAAATCTCATACCTGACCGTTGAATCATATTTGGTAAATTCTCTGAAATCACTCTTCTGACAACCTGCAAGAGATAGCATAGCCATCGATGCTGGCAGGATTATTATATGTTTTATATTATACTCCATAAACTTGTGAAACATTTTAGAAGTGTATTTACATTCATTGTTCATTTAAAAGTTTATTCCAGTACAGGTCTGACGGATTGTCCATTCGCACGGCGTTCGAAGTTAGCCGGTGCCATGCCGGCAGAGCCATCATAGCTTTCATAGAAGAGCATTTGATAGCCTGAACTCTCGTTGCCGGAAACAGCTGACCAATATGATCCGCGCAAACTTTTATCGTTGACATTTCCGGACTCGCTATGACGATAACCTGAAGCCGGGAACAGGATGACATCTGACTTCGTTGCATCTGTGTAGAAATAATATCCACACTTGAAGTCACTGATTGCGTTAAAATCTTCTTGTGAATACGAGCCTTCTCCTGTAGTCGTGAATCCGGTGAATGCCTTGGATGCAGGCATCTTGTATCCGACAGGAGAAGGATCATATATGGTCTTGAATATCTCGGAATCATTCTCATAGGACGTGTTAATTGTTGCCTTGCCTCCTGTCCACATATTGGTATAAGGCCAGCCCCATGAATAGTGCTTCCATGTTGTGAAAAAATCAATGCAGTTGAAGAATGTATCAGGGTACTTGATGACACTCTCAATGTTTATCCATGTCAAGCTAGCACCATTCTTGTGGAACGAACCCGCTGCCGGATTGTCCTTCCTGCACATTGGATCCTTGCGCCCGAACTGGTAATAATTGCCGGCAGACGGTCCAAGGACAACAGGCTGGTTAACTGTAATTTCAATGGTATTTCCTGATTCTTCCTGCTCCAGCGTGATAATTACTTTCTTTCTGACAGGGTAATAATACTCATCCACATGGCCTATGCTATATATAGGGAAGAATCTGTAAACATTGCCGATGTGATTGGTTACTGGAATGGCATCTGAAAGCAAATCCGGATTGTTTGTTGTCCAGATGTGCCAGCTCCATACCGCTTCACCGCTATCATAACCCCCGTTGCCGTTCGAATCTTTATATATACAGATAACTGCATTGTTCTGGCGTATCTTGGCCGGGTCGACCGTAAACTGGAGATAACGGACATTGGATGCATCGTAACTTGACTTCGTCGCTCCTATAATGGCCAGATCCTTGACAACCACATCTTCATCCTGCCATACTATTGCGCAACCTGTTGGAACGCAGTCTGTGCCATTCTCAATGTACGCACTGGATATACCGTTGTTATTATGGTCAACGAAAGGAGTCATAGGGTATACACTGCCTGAGATAGTCGGCTTATAGGACTTTACGTTCTCTATTCCATTAATGACACCGTTGCCGTAAACAAGTGGAATCTTGTAGGTTCCTGCGTGACGGATGATGTAGCAGTTGGCAGTGGTCATTGCGTGAGCGTCAATGGCTTCAGACGGTGTATCCTTTGAATAATCATATTTCGAGAGATCTATTGTCCCCTGACCGGACCAGTCGGCAGGCGACCAGTTCAAATTGTCAGTCCTTGAAGGATTCTGATTCACCCAATAATCGTGGTTTCCCGGATATACGGCTGAGCGTGCTGTGGCATTGACCTGGAGATTGTTTCCAACCTTAGTTACGTCAAGACCACCCTTGTCTGTGAACGAGGTACCTCCTACAGCTACAGGATCGGCACTACCGATCTTGTATGACTTGATGGTCCAGTTTGCGTCTGTCGTTGCTCCACCTTCCGCCGTCTTCGTGCTATTGATGATAATGCTTTTAGTTTGTGATGGTTCACTAGAATTCACGAATGATTGCAATGACTGTGTGACATCTGGCAAATAGAATTCGTATGTATAATTTATTTGCATATCCAGGTTTTCATCCATACCAGAATCCCAGGATGTGACAAAAGGCTTTTCACCGACTTCAGGTAAAGGATTGATACTTTCATCATCCTTATCCCATGACTGAACGGTAGGGTCGTAGTTAATAATCCATTCCACGCCATCGGGGACGATGACACCCTTGATTCTGTATTTCTTGTGGGCGTCGAACTTCAGCCAGTCCCCGTCCTTGTATTTCAGCGAGGTCTTGAGGGTGGTGTATGTGTCCGCATCGCCATCCTTTGTGGTGATGCAGAAAGACAGATTCGAGATGTCGCACGGATTGAGGAAGATAGTGCCAGTCAGGCTTTTGCCCTCGGCAATCTCCACAGGAGAGCCTCCCGTGGTCATGGTTGAAAGCCAGGCCTCTTTGAATTCCGGCGTACTTGACGTAATGGTGCATTCGGGATATTCCGGTTTCGGACTCTCCGTCGATTTGGCCTGTGAGGCTATGTCCACCTCGCTCCTGCCGGTCAGATACTGGGTGCTGACAAGACCGATGTTCTTTACGGCCATGCCGGCTTCTCCCGACAGAGTGAATTCAATGACTGTAGGAAGCATTGTGAACGGAAGGTCCACTGGAGGAGCGGGAGTGCTGCCGTTCTTCGTGACCACGCTGTACGATGTCATGTGCATGTAGTCTGGGTTAGCCGCAACGGTGTACTTCGTGTTGCCGTTGTCCCAGCTTCCCGTGCCGGTCTGGTTCTTCGGAAGGACAAACTGTGCATGACCGGAAGTCATAAGGGTGGTCGATGCCGGAGACTGCGCATAGAAATAGTAAACTCCGTCATCTCCCCAACGCAGGCCCTCATCACTGGCGTCATGGGTGATGCCGGCGTAGCTGAATGTTCCATCGGTCTCGACTGACGCCACCTCGTAGCTGAAGGTCTTTATATCCGAAACCTGTGCGCAGGCAAGGCTGAGCTTTTCCCCCTCGACCCAGTCTATCCTCTCGTAGTTCTTGCTGTCCTGCTCTATTTCCTCGCCGGAGTATTCGCTCTTAGTGAACACGCCGCCGCTGCTGCTCGACACGCCGAACACTATCTCCTCACCTTTCGCACGGGAGTACAATCCTTCAAACGAGTCTATCCTGCCGCATGACATCAGTATCAATGCGGCCGATGAAATCATGAATGCTGTCCGTAGTTTCATAATTCTCTCATTTAAAATTCAACTTTCTCCCATGTAGTGTCGAACTCTCCACTACTGCTGTAATCTTCAAATGTCACGACCTCCTGGCCGACTGACCTCACTTTCGCCATTTCGTGCACTGAGCCGGCGAGAACCACGCAGCTCCCGACGACAATGCACGAGACGGAGATTCTTTCGTATTTCCGTCTCTCCTTTGCCTCGGACGATGCGTTACAAGTAAAAGTTTGTGTTCCCATTATTTCTATTCCTTGATATTTTGACTCAAAAGAAAAACCACTGGTTTTCAAAGCAGTTTACGCAAATGTCCATCTTCGAGAGGGGATAGAACCTGAGGGATTTAGAACTGGGGATTATTTTGAAAAGTCGTCGGGGAAAGGTCTGGCCGATTCTGTACCGGCTTGAATCTGCCGGCCCGAAATGCGGGATTTTTCTGAGCCCCGAATACCTCCCGTCATTCTCCCACTACTCGAGCAGTTCGACCAGTTCCCGCTTGACATCCTCATCGATGTCGCGGTAGCGGCTGAACGCCTTGCTGCCCTCCACATGGCCGGTGAGAGCCGATACCAGCGCTGGATCCTTGACCTTTTTGTAGATGCTGTTGACAAAGGTGCGACGAGCCATGTGACTGCTCGCAATGTCGCATATTCGTACACGCATTTCAGTACGCGTAAGCGGGTCCAGGGTGGTGACCTCTCTGGTGATGCCGCACTTTTCGAGTATAGTCTTGATCGCTATGTTGTATTTCTGGACAGAAATGAACGGAAGCAGCCTTTCGTCGCCATTGCCAGCATAGCGCTTCACTATTCCTGCCGCAATGCTGTTGAGAGGGACCACGACAGTCCTTGCATTCTCCTTGATGGTCTTGGTCGGGATGAAGGAGATCGCCCCTTCGACCACATCCTTCTTCCGCAGCCGGATCAGGTCGCTCACCCTGCAGCCGACATTGCACTGGAAAACGAATATGTCCCT
>JAGHVK010000075.1 GCA_018064345.1 Candidatus Cacconaster merdequi | reverse complement strand
GCTCTGGATAGCGAAGACCATCACGACCATACGTCTGAGGCTACCGAACGGTGAGACCTACTCCCAGACCCTCTTCACCACCCCTCAGCAGGAGGCCCTCAAGCCGCTACTGAATGCCCTGGAAATCGGAGCAGGCGAACAGGGTGACGCATAGTCAAAGTCAGGAAATTTGGTTAGGGTGTTAAACATGTAGGTATTGCCCGACGGAATAAAACGAAGCAGACCCTTGAGGATCTGCTTCGAGAAGTTTATGATTAACATGATTATTCCACATCTGTGACGAGGCGGACAGACTGGGCCCTACTCCGTATGCGGCAGACGTCCAGACTGAGGTAACTCGAATCAAATGAGATTTTCTTCACAGGGCTTGTGGCCCAATTTTTACCGTCGTACCCATTTTCGGTTGAAGTTAAGTACTCTCCTGTATTGCCACAATAATGAACCATTGAGGTATTATCAGATGAGGTACTTATAAGACCGTTACGATAACCTGCTGCTGGTAGGAAAAGACAGTCTTTAGGGATTTCAGCGAAATCACCTTCCGTTTCACCGGAATATCCGTCGCAGAAAACGATTATACCTCCTACGCCATTGATTGTCGCCCATACGTGTCCGTGATGATTGAAAAGATAAATCGCTTCTTCATTCGAAAGCGCCCTCCATACCCCCTTCTGCCCGTTGACAGTGAAATTGGGATTCGGAGTGGTTTGGGTGGCATTCGTGAAGAACACGTCATCCAATGTTGCTGAAGGATCATCATAATCAACAGCAAGGGAGACATTGGCATTCTTGCTCCACATAAAATGAGAGATATGATCTTCATCTCTAAATAAACACCTCTGTCTTACATCATATTTTACACTGTAACCATATTGGTTCTCTTCGAAATTGAAAGTGGCTGATTCTGCGTCCTCGCTCGTCTTTCCATACCACAGGTTACCCTTTGCAAAATTGACCTTCTTGCCACTGCTGTTGACAGTGAAGGTACCGGAAAGAGCTCCACTAATGTGCCATCTGGCATAAAGGATGGTATTGGAAGTCACTAAATCATTCGCAAAGTCCCACTCGACCGTGCAGGCCTTGTCCTTGTACCAACCCCAGAATGTATAACCGTCAACTGTCGGGTCATTCGGCTTAGTAATTGTACCATGGTAAGGCACGTCAATGGCGGCAGGAGCCGTGCCTGTCTTGCCGTTCATATCGAAGGTGACGGTGAATTTAGGAGCAGGGCAGTTGGGCATATCCGTGACAAGCCGGACGAAATGTTTCTCAGGCATCCCGTCAGATACCACGGAAGGAGGCCACGCCCCATCCACGTAGCGTAGAGCTGCTGCAGTGGGAATATAAGAAGGAGTCTCAAGCATTGAAGTGGAAGACCAGTAGAGAGCTGTTACACCACCATCTCTGCCTGCGGGCAGGAATACGCAGCCCTCCGGGATGGAAGTCAGGCCATCGGTCTGGCCGTCATAATCGTCATGGAAGATGATCACACCCTTGACGCCACTTATTGTTGCTTCCCCGATGCCGTTCTTTCTGTTAATCAGGTAGCTCCACTCGTCCTTCGAGAGCGTGCGCCACAGTCCGGTCTGGCCGTTGGCTGTGAAACCGGGGGTTGCCGTGACCTCATCCGCATTCGTGAAGAATGCCATCGGTGCGTTGATGTCCAAATTCCATTCCGTACCTCTGGCGTATTCCGCTTTGTTGGACCAGAAGAACGACGATTGGTGACCGGCGACATTGATATCGTACTGGTTGTTTTCAAATCCATAAACGCTGCCGCTCCAATACAGGTTGCCCTTGGAGAAGAAAACCTTCTTTCCCTCAGCAGATACGGTGAATGTTCCGGAAAGAGCTCCTTCCGGGGCTTTTGAAATGTTGGACCACTTGTCAATCTTAATAGACGCAGGGGTAATCTCGCTACGGTTGATGACAAGATTTGATTTGAGTGTCTTGGTGCAATATTTGCTATTGTCAGTTGTGAACAGGACGCTTGTGCCTGAATGTGTTCCTGCAGGCATCGCGATATGGAAGACCGTTCCATCTGTATTGTTCAAGTCTACACCATTGCCGCAGTCAAGGGTGATGTCGGGCGTATCGTCAGTATATACAGTGATACTCGTGACCTTTGCTGCTCCCTTAACGGTAAGGCGTAGGATACCTCCAACATTCTTGAACTCCACTTTCCCGCCCGAAATCTCACCTTTGTAGCAATATACATCCGCCTTCATTGGCGAGCCTGTGATATTGCCTTCGGTATATGTCTGCTT
>JAGHVK010000068.1 GCA_018064345.1 Candidatus Cacconaster merdequi | reverse complement strand
CTACAGGTATCATCCCGCCTATCAGGATCGTCCGTACGCCTTTTATCATATGACGCATACAGGGTTGGATGAAGACAACCGTCTTCCTGATTTACGCCGATGCGAACGTATGCCTTGGGCCAGGCTGACCATAGAGGAAGCGGAAAGTCTCGGATTGAAATTCTGGGAACAAGACAGGCGCAATGGCCATAGAGTCTGCATTTGGCTGGAAGTCGATGATGGTGAGAACTATTTTGTCGTGCTGTATGTCCACAAAGCCTATGTCCGTTTACTGACAGCATTCTACGGCGATTATCCGAACTATGCCGAAAAGCGCCAGAAGGAATACGATGAATGGAAGAAAAAGGTAAACCGGGACTTCACACCTGATGAACTGATTCGTGACATCATGGCTCGCGCTGCGGCAGAAGAGGAAGGTACATAAAAAAACAAGGATCGCCGTAGCGACCCCGAGACCTCCTTTAACATCATGGTCAATGAGATGTTGCAAAGTTATCAACTCATTTTTATTGTGCAAAATATTTTATAGAAAATCTACCGGATACCAGTGGCGGTTCTGATGGCAATAATGGGTGATACCGTTACTTTGCGGATTTCGCTCGCGCGGTACCATTTTTCGGATTCGTGGTACCGTGTTGCCACCAGTAACAACACGGCTCATTTCGGAGTCATGGTACCGGTACCAGGAAAGCGAAATGAGCGTGGTTGGATATGTTCCGTCAGTACCGTTGCATGACGCCGTTTCGGAGTTGACGTTCACAATCTGTCAAGACGCAAGTCCTACCTTCTACGCTTGCGCAGTGACGGCCCGTCAAGCGCCAGGTGGTGCGATGAGTTGATCAGCCTGTCCATGATGGCATCGGCGAGAGTGGCCTCAGCGATGTACTCATACCATTTGTCAAGAGGCAACTGTGACGTTATTATCATGGATTTCTTTTCATAGCGGTCTTCCAGCAGCGTAAGCAGGGCTATGCGCGTGTTGGCATCCATCTGTTGCAGACCAAAATCATCCAGTATGATCAGGTCGTTCTTGTTCAGCTTGGCAAGCATGGTCTCAATCGTGCCGTCAAGACGCGCCTGTTTCAGATGGTCCGTAAAATGGTTCATGCTCAGGTACAGCGTCTTCATGCCGAGCACGCATGCCTGGTATCCCACTGCACACGCAAGAAACGATTTTCCGGTACCTGTGAGCCCGGTTATGAGCAGGTTCTCGCCTCGCCGTATGAAGCCGCAGTCAGCTATCGCTCCCAGCTGTTCTTTTGTTAGGTTGCGTGTCGTTGAGCACGTCACGTCATCGAGTGTCGCTTTCATGCGCAGCTTGGCAGCCTTGAGTAGCCGCAAGGTACGGTACTCATCCCTGCTGGAAGCCTCCGTTTCCACCATCTTTGAAACCGCTGATTCCAGGCTGGGACGCATGTGTGCGGGCAATGCCAGCATGTCGCTCACCGCTTCGGCCATACCGTTGAGTTTCAGCGATCTGAGCCGGTCAATCAATATGTTACTGTCCATGGCTGTCTTCCTTTAATGCCTTTGTCACCGATGAGTATGCTGCCGCACCGCGCACTTTGTCATTGTAGGGTGTGCGTGATATGGTATCGTCTCCTTTGTCAGTGATGTCGCGGTTGTTCCTGAGCATGTTCCTCAATGCCGTGTATGATACCGGTGCTTCCTGCTCCTCCAGCAGAGCGCAGGCGTTCTCCAACCGGTTTCTGCCGTAGGTCTTGGCCAGAGACAGCACTCCGCTGCATTTGCCGTAGGCCTGCTGGGGAAACGTGGTGCTTTCCAGTATGCGTCCTATGGCCCACCTGACAGAAGGACCTACCGTGGAACCCCATTCCAGCAGTTTCGCGGCATTGACCTCACGCGTATGCTCGTAGGCCTTGTGGCTTTCCGGCATGTGGATTTTCTCAGTCGTGTAGCCGTATGGCACAAGGCTGCGGTCATGACAGTACAGGAGCCTGTCACCGGAGTAGATCTCCACAAACTCAGCATCCCACATGACCTTGACCTTCTGTCCCACATACTGGAACGGCACGCTGTAGAAGTGCCGTTCCTTGCCCACGCAGACATGGTACGTGCCGCTGAGCTTCACCTCCTTGCGCTGTCGTATGCGGTACATGGTCTCGGGCAGCGGACTCATGCGGGGCTTCTCGTAGCTGTTGAATATGTCCCAGCGTGTGCTGCCCTTGAAGGGAAGCGAGCAGTACTCGTCAAGGAGCTCCCAGATGCGCGAGTTCAGCGAACCGATGCTGTAGTGTACCTCGTTCTCTATCCTTGCGTACACGTACTGGTACAGATGCTTTACGGCACCTTCCACGGGCCCTTTGTCGCGTGGCTTGCGCACACGGCATGCGGTAGGCTCAATGCCGTAGTACAGGCACCATTCCACGTTGCACTCCGAGAAGGACAGGCTGTAGCGCTCCGACTTGGACACCCATTGCTTCATGTTGTCGCTCTTGGCCACCTTCGGCAACGCGCCCATGAACTCGAGCGCCCTGTTCAGGCCGTTGAAGAACCAGTCGGTAGTGGCGGCAGGCAGCGCCATCATGAACGGCAGGTTGCTGTACGGCATCACGCACACAAGCACTACGAGCTTCTGTGATGCCTTCGTGCGGTAGTCCCTGATGTAGAGCGGGTCACCCGCAAAGTCAATCTGCATCTCCTCTCCAGGCTCATAGACGTTGTGATAGGACACGTCATGCTTGTTCCGATACTCTCCGACGTACTTGCAGAACTGGGTGTAGCCATAGCCGTCGGGACACTCCTTCCTGTAATAGTCCTCGAAGACGAACTGCATGTGTGCGTGCTTACGGTTGAGACGCTTGATGATTTCCGGCATCAGGCGCTCCAGTTCCTCCTTGCGTCTGTCTGCTGACTGGGATGCGTCTCCGTCAGACATGAAGATTGATTTGAACACGGCATCAGGAAGCGCGAGCAACTCCCCAAAGCTCTTTCCTGTGCCCAGGGCCGTCCTGTTGACCATGGACACCATGCGCTTGCTGCAGTGGACCTGAGAGCATATGAGCCTCTGGGACACACCGCTTCCAAGCAGCAGTAGGATTTGTTTGATTCGTAACATAGTTTTCTTGTGTTACTGGTTAATAATGTTGTTTGTTTGGCATTGCTGCCGTTACAACAATATTACCAATTGTCAAGTCAACCTGCGAATCGAATTGAGGAGTGCTGTCTCAACGGGGGCTTTCCGCCCCCTCGGCGCTGCCTTCCCCCGAGTGTTTTTCATAGTAATTTTTTTGCATCCGCCCGGCGGCCCAGCAAGCGGGAACCGACATTGGAACGGGTGCGGAAACCTACATATCAAGGGGGCCGCAAGCGCGAAACAAGCGCGGATGAAAAAGTGCAGGGTGTGAAGCGGTACCATGCGGTACCATGAAAACGAAACGGAAAATCCGACCACGCTAATCAGCGGTACCATGAGGCTGAAATGAATGGTACCCGGAAGGCGTGATTAGCATATAATTGGATTTATTATATTTGCAATTAGCGGTCAAACCGCTTGACAAAGCGGAGAAAACCTGTTACACAAAAAGGACAAACAGATAAATTCAAATAGTTAAATGAAGAAACTATTCCTTCTTTTCGCGCTTGTGCTGACAGTCGGCATGAACGCATGGGCTGGTGATTATGTCGCTACTGACTACCTGAACAACGATTCACGAACAATGATTACCAGAAGCCCGTCTTATGATGACCCTAACTTCACTATCTACATGTTCCTGAAGGACACCGAGAACGGTGGCGGTGTGTCATGGGATGCCACTGAGGTTGAGCCAGGACATCAGGGACCTGCCATCTACATTGACGGCGAATATTTTGCCTCACCGCTGTATGAGATGAACTGGTTGTCAGAAAACCCGGATAATGCCGTAAACCTTTGGTGGGATGATGCAGATAAAAATGCTCATACATACACTAAAGAAATCAACGGCGTCAAATGGGTTCATCGTTACTATGATGTGCAGAAACCTGATGCCAGTTGCTACTTCGTGTCGATGTATTTCTGTCCGGAAGAGCTGAAGGGCGGTTCCTGTCACTCCATCACGATAAAGGGCTATCTGGCAGACAATGCCAACCCTACAGTGAACCGCAAGTATGTTGAGCGTACATTCAAATTTAAGGCACAAAGGCTGTTCCCTTCCAATCCGACAGTGACCATGGACAAGTCCACAAGACAGGTGACTATCTCCGGCAGTCTGGCATCAGGAGAGGTGCATCCTACACATTTCGGAATGAGGATGGACGGTAAGGCAGGAGACATATTCATTCCTAATAGCGAACTTGATAACAGCCAGGAATTGGCATACAGCACAAGGTTCTCCGGCATCACATATACTATGCCTGAAAATCCTGAAGACGTAAATTATGAAGATGCAGTCATACTTGGCGAGATGTACCGTGACTTTACCAAATTAGGCAAAAAGGTGACCTGCCATTACTACGACTGGTTCAATGCCGGACTGCTTCCATGCATGCCTCTGTGTTTCACTGCTGAGGAACATGTTTATTTAGACCTGCATACTCCGACTACAAGGTGTTTTACAAGAGAGGCGTTGGAGTATAACTGGTATTATAAATATGGCAAGGATGATTATGATTCTTGGGAGGAATATGAAAAAACATGGGAAATGTTGCAGAAAGTGAACTTAGAAT
>JAGHVK010000098.1 GCA_018064345.1 Candidatus Cacconaster merdequi | reverse complement strand
ATGCTGAACGACTTCGTCAACAACTCAGCCACAATCGGTTATGACTGGTGGACAGGATATGCGGGAGCTTACGGTTACTCAATGAAATACAACAGCGACCGTCAGACAGTTCCCTTTATGAGTCTCTACAAATTCGTCAAGAGTGCCAATGACATCATCGGTCCCCTCTACGGAAAGGAAGACCTCAATGCTGAAACAAAGGGTTACCTTGGAACTGCCTATGTTTACCGTGCCCTTATGTATCACGACCTCTACAACATGTACCTCCCTGCTCTGAACAAATACACAGATTGTTCCGCAGTTGACGGGCTTACAGCTCCCATCATCCTGTCAAGCGCAGAAGAGGAGACTCAGTACAAGTCAGCACGTGCCCCCAAGGAAGCTATGTTTGCTCAGGTTATCGCCGACCTCGACAAGGCAGAGGAACTCTTCACAAGCACCGGCTATGTTCCCGTAAACAACCGCTACCCTTCACTCGCAGTAGTTTACGGTCTGAAGGCCCGTATGTATATGGCTTACAAGGATTACGCAAATGCTGCAACCTTTGCCCGTATGGCGATTCAGGCATCAGGCAAGACCCCTCTCACAGAGGATCAGTGGCTTGATCCCACCAAGGCATTCTGCGATGCAACAGGCAACAACTCCTGGATGTGGTACTACTCAATTTCAGCCAACAATATGGGTAACCTCTGCAACCCTACTGGCTTCCTCGCAGGTGAAGCAGACTGGGGATACAACTCACTTACCCAGATGGCTATCCACAAATGGCTCTATGACAGACTGAACCGCTCCGACTTCCGCAAAAAGTCATTCATTGACCCTGACCGTGAAACATATCCCGCATCATACTACAAATGGGGTTCAGAGGCATATCTGAAAGCTTATCCATTCGAAGATCTTCCTGACTATATGTCATTCAAGATTCGCTGCAAGGCCGGTGACTGGGAGACATATTCTGTCGGAGGCGCCGTTGACTTCCCCATTATGCGTGTCGAGGAGATGTATCTCATCGAAGCAGAGGCAGTCGGTTTGAGCCAGGGAGAATCCGCAGGTATCGCTCTTCTCGAAAACTTTATGCAGACCTATCGTGACCCCGCTTATTCCTACGCCGTTGCACAGTCACGCTTCAGTGAAGGTTTCGTGAAGAACTTCTCAGAAGAGGTGCTCTTCCAGAAACGTGTCGAGTTCCTGGGAGAAGGTGTCGGTTTCTTTGATGCCAAGCGTATCCGTCCGGGTGTCATCACCTGGTATCCCGGTTCCAACGTTATTCACGCCACTATGAAGTATGAGATCGAGGAAGTCAGCCCTTACTGGAACTTCCTGATTCCTCAGAGAGAAATCGAGAATAACGAATACATCGTAGCTGAAGGTGAAACTCCTGGAGATAAGGACGGTGTAAAACAGACCTTGAACAACCCTGATCCTACCAACAAGGTTGCGAACTCAACTAAAGAATTCTAAAACTAAGATACAATATGAAAGCTAAAAAATATTTCGCAATACTTCTCGGATGTGTCTTGACCCTGAGCGCCGTATCTTGCGTAGAAAAAGCGCCTGAGTACGTCCCTGGCGAGCCGGATATAGCCAACGGAGCATATGTTCTGGCTACCGACAAGAGCGCAGGCATCAATCCGACAACATTTACAGTCGCGTCTTCAGACAGAGAGTTCACTTACTGGTTAGGAAGAACAACTGCGGAAGGGGCTTGCACAGTCAATATCATCAATCACAGTGATCCCATATTCACGGTACCCTCTTCAGTATCATTTGCTGCTGGAGAGACTAAGACGCCGCTTGTAGTTACCTTCTCAGATGCACTTCCGGAAGAGGACTGCAAAGTTTCCTTTGAAATTGACAAAGCAAGCGCAGCCATTTATGGTAACGGAGCCCCCGATTTTACAGGAGCCCTCAACTGCACGCCTTTCCACAAACTCATTCTCGGTAACTACAAGAGCAATACAATCGTAAGTTACTTCGGTGATGAGGCAACCTTCAACTTCACTGTTGTTCCCAGCAAGGATGATCCTACAGGAAAAGTAATTTTCGAGAATCTTGAACCCTACTTCTTAAGTAAGGGTTATACAGCAAACAAAGGCTACAACAAACCTATCGGTATTATCGATGAGGCCAATTCTCAGATTATCATCCCCTCCGGTCAGGATGTAGGCATCGGTCAGGTATTCCAGGGATTCAGCGATGCTGATCCGGACGTAGCTGAATATATGGATGACATCTATGTTCAGTTTGACGGAGACAAAGTTCTGACATTTGTCAATGCCTGGGGTATCACCGGATGGTATACACTCTACTACGGTGGATTCTCCTGCAGCAAGTAACTGAACAAAAGTTAATTGACTTGAAGAGGATTTTCCAGAGAATGGAAAATCCTCTTCTTTTTGATTTCCACCCTCCCGCTGACAAATTCAGGAAGATTGAAGGAGAACATACTGTTTTGATAGTAATCAGTGGCCTTTTGAGGCAGAATAAACGGCTTGGAACAATTGCCATTCTCATCGATATGTGCGATGAAAGGGCGTGTGTAAAGTCCGTCAAGACGTCTTGAGCCGAATGCAATCCATCTGCTTGAAAGAGACCAGCTATGGCAGCTTTCGCTGTCCGGACTGTTGATTTCATCCAATGCCCGGCTCTCCCCTGTTTCAAGATCGAGAATATAAAGGTCTGACTCCTTATGCCAGGCGTGAAAATAACCGCTCTCGGCCAGAGAATATATCAGATATTTCCCGTCGTATGAAATTCTCGGAAAACTGACGGACCCCTCCTCCGCACTGATCTCGCATCTACTCCGTCCATAGCACAGACCGATAGCCGGATTGAAACCGATTGAATAGATAGCATACCTGACCTTGGAGACAGAATCCTGAGGCTCGGCCGCGCAGTAATAGACACGTTCCGTTGAAGGGGAGAAAACGGGCATCAGCACCATCTTTGAGGAATCTATTGCAGGCTGTTTGCGAATGGTGTTGGCATTCACGTCATAAATGAGTATCTCTGAAGAGACGTCGGCAACCTCAAGAATGTTCCCGGCGGCAGAATTGAACCATTGTTTCACTTTCTGCGCGGAATATGCGATGAACCTGCCGTCGGCCGACCAGTTGACGTATGTGGGGTTGGGACCGCCTTCTTCCGGATTCCTCATATTGAAAACCTTGCCTCCAACCAGAGTACCACCTCTCCTGCCCCGTACATGAAGGTGCAGTGAGGAGGGGTCGCAGGATGAAAAGGCGTGGCAGTTGACGCAGGTGGCATTCTCTTCAGCCCCTCCGGCATCCTCGTGACCGAAGACAAGAGACTCCT
Organism: Candidatus Cacconaster merdequi; assembly: GCA_018064345.1. Lineage (GTDB taxonomy): Bacteria > Bacteroidota > Bacteroidia > Bacteroidales > UBA932 > Cacconaster > Cacconaster merdequi. The sequence goes on along the minus strand of JAGHVK010000098.1, from coordinate 1,253 downwards.
CGAACGTGGAGAGTTTACGCTGATATATGCCCATTGCCCGATAAGCCCCGTACCCGGGGAAAATACGGCGGTAGCAGAGGTATTCGTCTATCGGGTCGTCTGAGACGAAAAAGCGGAAAGAATCGTGCCTGAACCACTTTCCGCCACGATTTGTGTAGATTGTAACCCGTATGCTGTCGGAATCGGCAACGATTTTGTGCCAGTCGGACATTCCAAGCTGCACATCCAGACCCTTCACAGCAAGGCTGCCGCTGCTGTATTCGAACAGGGTGACGGACTCTTCGGCCTCCTGCTCTATCCGGAAATTCAGGGGAGCGATAATCCGCGGTATGGTGACATCCGCATAATCGGGGAAGATGGACACAGACCCGCCTTCCACCGCGTTTTCAGGGATTCTCACCGTACAGGATACGGTCAGCAGAAGCAGCAGGAGGAAGGTGGCACATCTATTCATTCTTGGAAATATTGACAAATGCGACATAATAATCCATAGCCATCTGGTTTTCCTTATGCTCGTTGAGCATTGCCAGAAGCATAAAGTCGAGGTCTCTGCCCTGGAAAGAGACGTTTTCCGTCATACGCATCTTTCTCAACCTGCCGTAAAGGAAATGGTTGGAGATGTCCTCATCGCTCATAGCCATCAATTTACGGGCTGAGTATGCATATATGAAGTTATGGGACAGAATGGTCAGATACTTGCGGGCAAGCTCCGTCCGCCCGTCTATCAGCGCACACTCGGCAAGTCTTGAAATCCAATAGCCGCTATAGCCGTCCTCGCTCGTCGACGAGAGCCTTTCGAATGCGCATCTTCTCGCTTCACTGATAAATCCGAGGTTGAACAATATCTCGCAGGCATTGATCCGATCATATTGCTCCGGAAGCATCAGTGAGCCGGTGCCGAACTTCCTGTCGTACAAGGCATACGTATTCAGCAGAGATTTTCCGTCCTTGCCGGGGGTATTCGCCAGAGCAAGATTGACGCAATTGCACATAGTCACGCTCCTTTCAAGCCGTCTGTTCCGACTGTATTCAATCAATTTGACCCAGTCCCTGTTTCTTGCGGCCTGGGTATATCGCATATCCATATCCAGCCCGATGTCGGCTACTTTATAAACCCCGAACAGCCCTGCCGCAAATATGATGAGAGTCACGGCATATCTCACGACTTTCTTCTGACTTCCGCCATTCTTTCGGGGGAAATACGACAGCACCTGCAGAAGAGCGAAAGTCCCCGCCGGAACAATGCCGAACCC
>JAGHVK010000102.1 GCA_018064345.1 Candidatus Cacconaster merdequi | reverse complement strand
CTCGCACTTGCATTCGGATTCACTCCAAGTGAAGCAGGCGCTATCGGTATCATCGGTGGTGCTGACGGTCCTACCGCCATCTTCCTCAGCGGACGACTTGCTCCTGACCTGATGGGTGCGATCGCTGTGTCGGCATACTCATACATGGCACTTGTGCCTGTGATCCAGAAGCCTATCATGCTTCTCCTTACATCCAAGAAGGAGCGTCTGATCAGAATGCCAAGACCACGCACAGTCTCCCAGAAAGAGAAGATTATTTTCCCTATCGTCGGTTTCATCTGCACGGCCTTCATCGTTCCTTCAGGACTTCCACTGCTCGGTATGCTGTTCTTCGGTAACCTCCTCAAGGAGTCCGGCGTAACCCGCCGTCTTGCCGAGACCGCCCGCGGACCGCTCATCGACGTAGTGACCACCCTCATCGGTCTTACCGTTGGCGCTTCCACACAGGCTAACGTATTCCTTACAGGAAATTCAGTGAAGATCTTCGGACTCGGCCTTCTCTCATTCGTGATTGCAACGACTTGCGGCGTCCTCTTCGTCAAGTTCATGAACCTCTTCCTCAAGGAAGGTCATAAGCTTAACCCTCTTATCGGAAACGCAGGTGTATCCGCAGTACCTGACAGTGCACGTGTCTCCGAGACAGTAGGTCTCGAATGTGACCCTGGCAACCACCTCCTCATGCATGCTATGGCACCGAACGTCGCCGGCGTGATCGGTTCCGCAGTTGCTGCCGGTATTTTGCTCGGTTTCCTCGGATAGAAAACATGAGTTTAACTTAGAGCTGATAATACAATTAAAATAATAGTATCATGAAAATCTCACACATTGAACACATCGGCATCGCCGTACATAGCATAGAAGAGGCTCTGCCTTACTATGAGAATGTTCTTGGTTTCGAATGCTACAAGACTGAGGAAGTCGCTGACCAGAAGGTCAAGACCGCATTCCTCAAAGTCGGAGACACAAAGCTCGAACTTCTTGAGCCTACAAGTCCGGACAGCACAGTGGCAAAGTTCCTTGAGACAAGAGGTCCTGGATTCCACCACATGGCTTATGCTGTAGAGGATGGCGTTGCCAATGCACTTGCTGAGTGCGGTGAAAAGTCTATCCGTACCATCGATGCTGCTCCTAGAGCAGGCGCAGATGGAATGAATATCGCTTTCCTTCATCCTAAGGCTACCCAAAGCATTCTCACCGAACTTTGTGAAAAGAAGAAGTAATGTCGCTTTATACCCGGAGAGGAGATAGCGGGAACACGTCCCTGCCTGACGGTAAACGGGTGTTCAAAGACGACGCCCGAGTGGAAGCTTACGGCGATGTGGATGAATTGACCTCGCAAATCTCTTTTCTGAATGCATTATGCTCTGCGGACGGCAATATCCCTGCCAGCCGCAGAGCTTCGTATTACAAGCCACTGTTGGAAAGGATTGTCCGGGAACTTTTTGCGGTTGGGGGAGCTATTGCCTACCCCAGATCTGTAAAGATGTTCTCTGATGAAATCAAAGCACTGGAAACTGAGATTGACTCCATAGAGCGCAGTCTGCCGCAGCTTAAGTGCTTCATCCTCCCTGTTGGAAGCACTGCATCCTGCCAGTGTCAGGTGTGCAGGACCGTATGCAGGAGGGTGGAACGCCACGTGGTGACATTCCTTCGCGAGAATCAGATCAATCCGGACAGCAACGGGGTACTCAAGTATCTCAACCGTCTTTCCGATCTTCTGTTCGCACTTTCACGCAGACTCAATGCCGATGCGGGCATAGCTGATACGAAACTTTAAAAGTTGGGAATATGGAACACCCTGAGAATGATAAAGCCTACAAAGGGCTGGTGGTGAACGACGGTGTTGCACAGCCGCCGATAGTCAATCCGTACCTGAGAAGAAACAGTTTCCGCCGCAACGAACTGTCTGTGGCAGAAATGGTCGAGGGTATATCGAAAGGCGATATTACTGTCCTTTCCCAGGCCGTCACTCTTGTTGAAAGCACTAACCCGGACCATTACGCCAAGGCGCAGGAAGTGATTGAGAAATGCCTCCCGCTCAGTGGCAAGTCCGTCCGTATAGGCATAAGCGGAGTACCTGGAGCAGGCAAGAGCACATCCATAGACAAGTTCGGCGTTCATCTGCTGGACACTTATGGCGGCAAACTTGCCGTGCTGGCCATTGACCCATCCTCAGAGTTCGGCAAAGGTAGCATACTTGGTGACAAGACCCGTATGGAGGCCCTCGTACAGCGCAGGGACGCTTTCATCCGCCCAAGCCCGTCGGCCGGAAGCCTTGGTGGTGTGGCCCGCAAGACAAGGGAGACTGTATTGCTTTGTGAAGCGGCCGGATTTGACAAGATCTTCATCGAGACAGTTGGTGTGGGCCAAAGCGAAACTGCCTGCCAGTCTATGGTGGATTTCTTCCTTGTGATTCAGCTCTCCGGTGCCGGTGACGAACTCCAGGGCATCAAGCGAGGCATTATGGAGATGGCGGACGGAATCGCCATCAACAAATGCGACGGGGACAATGTGGACGCCTGCAAACTTTCAGCCATCCAGCTGCGCAATGCGTTTCATTTCTTTCCTGCTCCCGAAAGTGGCTGGACACGTCAGGTCCTGACCTATTCAGGACTGAATGGAACCGGGATAAAGGAGATATTCGAGATGGTTTTCTCCTACATAGATTTCGTGAAGGCCAATGGGTATTTCGACATACGCCGTCGCCGTCAGAACAACTATTGGATGAAAGAAACCATCGACTCAGCGATTCTCGGTGATTTCTATCACAGGATGGAGACCCGCTTGAACCAGGCAGAGGAAAGCGTGTGGAACGGACAGATGACTCCTTTCACCGCAGCGCATTCACTGCTTGACGAATGCTATAAACTGATCAAATAGAATATTTCTGAATTTAATAATAACAACTAAAATGTCAGACAAAAAACTATTTTCTGAATTCACTTCTCCATCCCGCCAGG
>JAGHVK010000120.1 GCA_018064345.1 Candidatus Cacconaster merdequi | reverse complement strand
ATTTGGGGATCTCGTTGCAAAACTCGTTGAATACGGTCATGAATCTCTGCAACTTTTCAAAAGAGTCAAACTCCGCCTTGCCGTTAATCCATGAAAGGATTTCACCGGGTTTGCCGGAATTCTGAAGCATGCACCACAGCTTGTGGTAAAGCCAGGAGACCTTCTCCTCATCCAACTTTAAATCTGTGCGTAGGAAGTCATATAATTTCTTCCCGCTATTTCCGGACGGGGCAACCAATGGACAAGCGTACAATGCCTTCAACTCCTCATCGGAGGGTCTTGACAAATCAGGACACAGTTCGATCCGCTTCGCTTGCTCGTTCAGAATGTAGTCTATATCTTCTGCTAAAGGAGATACGATATATCTTTCGCTTTTGCCGTCATCTTCCAGAATAAAAGAGTTCGCAGTGAAGCTTACGCTTGTATTTATCATTTTTATCAAAGACAGTTCCGCTGCACTCTGCGGCTTTATTCCCGTCCGTCTTTTCATCTCCCTTGTAAAGTCCACCAGAGGCAGTGCCCCGAAATAATTAAGCATTCCCAATCCCAACTGTTCCCAGAGAGCGAGTCCAGGATGTTTGGCGTTCATCTCAAACGTTTCCTTCAAACCATCTGTAAGGTATGGCCTGAGAGATTCGGTTGCAAGAAAAAGCTTAAATCTATCAGGATCGTCCTGACAACGGAATGCCACGACCACACACAATTCTCCTATTAACAAGCCACGCGTCGGATTCGACAGACATACAGTCAGGCCCTCTCCTTCGGGCAGTTCAAGGATTTGCCTGAGCAACTGCAATTCGTACTGCGGCAATAATGCCATCCACCATTGCGGATATATCTGAATCGACATCGCAACATCCCGAAGGAACTCATCTTTTCCGGCAGACTTCTTCACCGGAAGAACAAACAAATCCACGAGAGGGCGCATTGATGACTTTGTGCAGTGCGTCCGTAGCAAAGTTTCGAATGGAATCTTCGAGCTGTATTTCTCTTTGTTGACAATCAGCATGGCTGTTTTATTTGCGAATGTAGCGAAAATATTATAAAAAGAGTGCTTATCTTTACAAGGATTAATGAGCAAATTCATATGAAGACAACAAAAAAAGGAACCGTCAGACTGCCCAGACTCAACAATTTTGTATGTCCCGTGTCAATGACTCCGGAAGAGTGGCAGATTGCCCTGAGAAAGCAGCAGGCACAAACCGAGAATTTCGGGATATCAGCCAGAGGTGACGGTGAATATCTTGTAAGAAACGCCAGCTCAAGAAGCGAATATAAGGTGATTTACAGAGGTGCTGCCAGCAAATGGAATTTCTGCTCATGTATGGACTTCAAGACATCCGGGCTCGGCACCTGCAAACATATTGAGGCAGTCAAGCTGGACAGACACTGCAAGCCCTCTCCTGTGCCTTCATACACTTCAGTCTATCTTGATTACCAAGGCGGCAGGAGTGTCAAGATCCGGATCGGCTCGGAAGACAAAGAGGCCTTCAGCACACTTGCGGCCCGGTATTTCTGCAAGGACGGCACTCTGCTGAAAACAGCATTCGCCTCTTTCGGAAAGTTCCTTCTTGAAGCCAAAGCCATCAATCCCTCGTTTCGATGCTATCAGGATGCCATCGATTATGTTGTAAACTCCCGGGAAAGGGAGAAACGCACAAAACTGATAGAAGAGAAGTATACCGATGCCGCCATTGACTCCCTGCTTCGTACCAGGCTCTACCCTTACCAGAGGGAGGGAATCCGCTTTGCCGCAAAGGCCGGGAAAGCCATCATTGCAGATGAAATGGGCCTCGGGAAGACTGTGCAGGCCATCGGAGTTGCTGAATTGCTCCGGAAGGAGGGCCTCGTGACGTCCGTTCTGGTGCTGGCTCCAACTTCGCTTAAATACCAGTGGAAATGCGAAATAGAGAAGTTTACCGGCGATGCGGAAGTCGTAATAGTTGAAGGGACTCATCTCAAGCGCAGGGAATTGTATGACGGAGCCGGTACATACAAGATAGTATCCTACAATTCAGCCTGCAACGACATCAAGATTCTTGGCAAACTGGAATGCGACCTGCTCATCATGGATGAAGTGCAGCGTCTCAAGAACTGGAACACACAGATTTCCAAGGCCGCAAGACGCATAGAATCAGACTATTCGGTCATTCTGTCCGGAACGCCCCTTGAAAACAAGTTGGAAGAGTTATATTCAATCGTGGAATTTGCAGACCAGTACGCTTTGTCTCCGTACTACAAATTCCGGAACGACTGCATTCTGACCGATGACACCGGCAAAGTTCTTGGATATCAGAATCTCAATGCCGTGGGCGACAGGTTGAAAGACATCTTGATACGAAGGCGTAAGAAAGATGTGAACCTCCAATTGCCGGAAAGGATGGACAAGACCGTCTTCGTTCCCATGACAAAGGAGCAGATGGGCATCCACGACGAATTCAGGAATGTGGTGGCAAGACTGGTGCTGAAATGGCAGCGGATGCATTTCCTCAGTGAAACGGACCGCCGCAGGCTGATGCTCAGCCTGTCGCAGATGAGGATGGTCTGCGACAGCACGTTCATCCTTGACCAGAAGAGCAGGAACGACACCAAGGTGGAAGAGGCCATGAACATCATCTCCGATATCATTGACGGTTCCGAAGACGGCAAGGTGGTGGTATTCAGCAGTTGGGAGCGGATGACGCGACTGCTTGCACAGGAATTGGAGAATCGCGGCATCGGGTATGAAAACCTTCATGGCGGCGTGCCGTCCGCAAAGCGGAAGAATATGGTCTCCAATTTCACCGAGCTGCCCCAAAGCCGGGTTTTCCTTTCAACGGATGCAGGCAGCACCGGACTCAATCTGCAGGCGGCAAGCACTATCATCAACCTTGACCTCCCCTGGAATCCGGCTGTTCTGGAGCAGCGGATAGCGCGGATTTACCGCATCGGACAACAGCGGAACATTCAGGTTATCAATCTTGTGGCGGCTCACACCATAGAAGAGTCGATGATTGGTAAGTTGAAGTTCAAAACTTCGTTGTTCGAAGGAGTCCTGGACGGAGGCGACGATGCCGTATTTGCGTCAGATGACAAATTCGCAAAGATTATGGACCTTGTCGGAGACTATGTCGAGC
>JAGHVK010000002.1 GCA_018064345.1 Candidatus Cacconaster merdequi | reverse complement strand
TCCGAGAAGAACCTGCCAGCACTCTGAAGTATTCTTGTAGATGTTGGTGTAAGTAGCTGTAGGGTAAGCACCGTCAACTTTGTTGAAAGTGAACTGCTGCTTTCCATCCACGATACCGTTATACTTGAGCGGGCTGATGAGGTGAGTGAATGAGCTCTGGTCGTAAGAAAGCTTCTGAATACCCCAGTTGGAGTTGATCATATTGCCAATGTTGTCAAATGATGCACTGATCTGGAAATTATGCTTTGTGCTGCCGATCTTGAAGCAGAAGTCCTCAGCGATGCGGAGGTCGATTCTGTGATACCAAGGTGAGCGGGCTGCGTTAGCCTCTGCATACTCTCCTTTGTGCTTGCTCAGATACTTGTCCTGATTTACGAATTTCCAGAAAGCGTCTGCGTCTGCAGGATCCTTGAATGAGATCTCGTCCTTTGTTGCAGGGATGTAGATGAGGTCTTTAGCGAGACCGTCACCGTTCATATCGTTAGAGTATATGAAACTGTTGGCTGATGATGACTGGCCTGCATAGTAGAGGTTCAGGTGAAGACCATTTCCGTGGAAGAATTCAAATGGGAGGAAGTAGTCAACGTTGGCAATCACCTTGTCAGGAACTACGTACTGACTTCTCTGGGTAGTTGCGAAGTTAGGACCGTCAACAGATACAAGCTCCTGATATGCTGAACTTGCAGCTGAACCAGGCATACCTGAAACTTCCTTAGACTCGATGTGAGTGTAAGCTGCCATGATGTTGAGATTCTTGACAGGAGTCATCTTCACGGTCAAGTTGGCTGAGTAACCCCAACCCTTTGTTGTGTTGGTAAGTACGTAAGCCTGATTTCCGCAATAGCTAGGATGGGATGTCTTGCTGTAGTCAATTCTCTGGTCAACACCGTTGAAGCGGCTGATAACACCTTCGTTCACGTTCCAGTTCTTGAGCATCACTCCGTAGATGGTCTTGTTGAACATACCTTCAGCAGTTACGGTGAACGGGAAGTCAACAGGCATCTGGTAATCGACAGCGATGGAAGTCTTCCAAATCTGAGGCATACGGAAGTTGCGGTCAACACCGTTGATATCACCTGAGTTGCTGATATATCCATCTGCAGCAGTGATTTCCTTCGGGAATCCGAGAACCTCGATCATCTTGTTGACATCAGTAATAAGGGTTCCGTTTGTCTCGACACCACCGTTGAGCTTTTTGAGATTCGCTTTCTGAGCATCAGTGAGCTTCACGTATGTGTTGCCTTCTGCGTCTTGAGCCAGTGTACCACTATAGTCACCGTTCTTCACGAGGTTCTGGATCATACCTGCATTCTGAGGCATGTTGGTGAAGAATACGAGAGGGAGACGGCCCTGGAAGATACCGCTACCACCACGTACAACGAGACTCTTGTCACCGTTAACGTCCCAGTTGAAACCGATACGAGGAGAAACCTGGATACGTGTCTTAGGCCATTTGCCTGTGTCTACGCTCTTTCCGCCGAAATCCCTTGAAAGGATAGCGTTGTTGGTAAGCATTGACTCGTCTTCATATATCATTGTATCAGCACGGAGGCCATAGGTGAGTTTGAACTTGTCAGTGATGTTCCACTCGTCCTGAGCATAGATACCAGCCTGGTTATAAGCGATTTCGCCACGTGGGTTAGCTTCGTTGTTATAACCGTAGCAAAGAGAGAAGCTGATAGGCAGATTACCTTTGAGGAAATCGTCCTGTGATGCAAAACGATAGTAACCGCAGGCATTTCTCATATAAGAGTTGGATGCAGTCTGGCGCTCGTAGCTGGCACCAAATGTCAAAGTATGGTTACCTGCATAGTAGGTAAGGTTGTCAGATACTGAGAGAACTTTGTTCTTCACACCGTTGTTGTAAGTGAAGAGCTCATATCCGAGTGAGGTGTAAGGGATGAACTTACCGGTTGAGAGGTCACCGTCTGTCATGATATCAATGTGAGGGAACGGAGCGGAAGTTGAACCGCGCTGGTCATTGATATCTGTATAAGTGGCGATGAAGCGGTTTGTGAGATTATCAGAGAAACGGCTGTTCAACTCGGCTGCGTATGAGGCAACGTTGTTCCCCTCTGAATACATATTGTTAGAGAACGGCTGGCTTTGTGCGCTTGAGCGGTTGATTGACGGACGGAACTGGTCGTCGCAAGAACTTCCATTAGGAGCCAACCACTTGGTGTTCTTTGTGTTGTTGTAACGGAGGCTGAGTTTGTGAGCATCAGAGATGTTCCAGTCGATACGGGCAAGAATCTTCATATTGTCCACACCACCAGGGTAATCAGTGTATGAACCCGGATCGTAGTTATAATCTCTAATGAGCTTGTCCTTTATCTGCTGGAGAACCTGCTGCTTGTCAGCTGGAGCCTGGAACTGGATTACCTGACCAGGGTTCTTTGTCATTTCGAAGTTAGCGAAGAAGAAGAGTTTGTCCTTGATGATAGGACCACCGAGAGTAGCACCCCAAGTCAAGTTTTGAGAAGCCTTGCGCTCGCCGAGGTCTTCACCGGCCACTGTGTTGCCACGGAAGTTCTCGTCGTTGTAATACATATATGCTGTACCCTTGAAGGTGTTTGTACCTGACTTTGTTACGGCGTTGATACCACCACCCACGAAGTTGGTCTGACGAACGTCAAAAGGAGCTACTACCAACTGGATTTCCTCGAGAGCATCCAGTGAGATAGGAGTTCCGCCACCAGGAAGGCTTGAGCTCAAACCGAAGTTGTTGTTGAGGTTTGCACCATCGACAGTGAAGTTTGTAGAACGGCCGTCACCACCGGCGAAGCTCATACCATTTGCGTATGGAGAGAGCTTTGTGAGAGCAGAGATGCTGCGGCTTGAGTTAGGGATGCTCATCATCTCACGGTTTGACACGCTTGTTGAAGCACCGGTCTTGGTAGTGTTGAACTTGCTTGCGGAAGCAACGACTACAGCCTCGGCCAACTGCTCTGAAGCGTCAGTGAGAACTACATCCTGAACGAAAGTCTCAGAGAGCTGAAGAGTAATGTCCTGATAGATAACAGTGTTGTAACCCATCATCTGCACAGAAACCTCGTATGGTCCGCCAGGACGCATACCAGGAATGGTGTAACGACCTTCATTGTTGGCTACAGCGTGATACTGTGAACCTGAAGGAGTGTGGATTGCGATAACCACTGCACCCGGAACTGAACCCTGTGCATCGGTAATCTTACCGCTAAGGGTTGATGTTGTGAGCTGAGCGTTCATAGCTATGCTTACAAAAAGACCCAAAGCAGCCAAAGCAAAAAGCTTAAGTGTTTGTTTCATAGGTTTTTATTAAGATTTGTTAGGAAAATTCTGCCGCAAATATAGCCCATATATGAGAATCTTCCAAGTATTATTTGAATAAGTTTTCAACACCTTACGGCCTTGTTTTGAGATGGTTCTTAGAACCTGTTTTGAGATGGTTCCTACTATCAGAGAAACAAATTCAAAAAAACAACTTCATATTTGCCATATTAAAAAAAAGGATTACCTTTGCGCCCCGATAAGTGGATGGATTTGACTGCTTGCTACCACTATAAAAAAGGCTAAAACGTATTTCCGTGCCTGGCGGCACGTCATCATATAGCGAACGTCAAATCCTTCCCTAAAGAAAGATTTGACTTTTTTTATTGCAGATATGTATCTTTTTACTTCAGAATCAGTATCAGAGGGGCATCCCGACAAAGTGGCGGACCAGATTTCCGATGCCATACTCGATGATTTCCTCCGCCAGGACCCTGCGTCACACGTTGCCTGCGAGACATTCGTAAGCACCGGTCTCGTGGTGGTCGGAGGTGAGGTTACGTCACACGACGCATACGTGGACATTCAGGGCATTGCCCGCCGTACCATAGAGAGAATCGGATATACAAAAGGTGAGTATTGCTTCAGCGCGGACTCCTGTGCCGTAATTTCAGCGCTTCACGAACAGAGCGCCGACATCGCACGCGGGGTGAACAAGGAGGAGAAGGACGAACAGGGAGCCGGAGACCAGGGAATGATGTTCGGCTACGCCTGCTCCGAGACTGAAGAATATATGCCTCTGCCTCTGGCCCTTTCTCACATCACTCTGATGGAACTCGCAAAGATACGCCGCGAGGAGCCTTCTCCGATGCCGTATCTCCGTCCGGATGCAAAATCCCAGTTCACCATCGAATACAACGACGACCACACTCCGAACAGAATCCATACCATAGTCTTGAGCACCCAGCACGATGAAGGAGTGGACCAGCAGCGCATAAGGAAGGATGTCGAGAACATCCTCCTCCCGAGGGTCAAGGCACGCATCTCGAAGGAGAATGCAAGCCTCTTCCACGAAGACCTCACGCTGCACGTGAACCCTACCGGCAATTTCGTCATCGGAGGGCCTCACGGGGACACCGGACTCACCGGCCGCAAGATAATCGTGGACACATACGGAGGACGCGGAGCGCACGGAGGCGGAGCCTTCTCAGGCAAGGATCCGAGCAAGGTGGACAGGAGCGCAGCATACGCCGCACGCTACATAGCGAAGAATATGGTGGCGGCAGGTGTTGCAAGGGAAATGCTTGTCCAGATATCCTATGCCATCGGTGTAGCAAAGCCGGTAAGCATCTTCGTCAATACCTACGGAACTTCGGCGGTTCCTTTCTCTGACGGTGATATCGCCTTGAAAATAAACGAGTTGTTCGACTTGCGCCCGGCTGCAATCATCCGCAAGTTCGAACTTACGAACCCTATCTACGAGCCAACGGCAGCATACGGACACATGGGCCGCGACCCATACCGGAAAGAGGTTGAACTGACAAGGGACGGAAATATTGTCAGGAAGGAGGTCCAGTTCTTCGGATGGGAACTGCTCGACAGCGTGGAACTTTGCAGGAAAGCCTTTTCTCTGTAAAGGATAATCAGATATCCATCTCCACAACAGTGATACCTGCACCTCCGAACCGGATGTCTTCATCTCTGAAAGATGCGACGGAAGGAACGGTACGCAGGTATTTGCGTATCTCTTCACGAAGCACACCGTTGCCTTTGCCGTGAAGGATCTTGACCTGGCCGATTCCCACCATCGTGGCATCGTCTATGAAGCGCGAGACTATGTCCATTGCGGAATCCAGTCTCTCACCCCGTATGTCGATGGACGGCTGGAATTCAAGTTTGCGACGGCTTATCGCCTCTGAATTGAATGACGTGGCCGGACGGAAAGGGGAACGGGTCTTGTCCTTGTACTGCTGGTTCGATATCTTCTCGACTTTCGAAGGAAGCATCTTGCTTATTATGCTTCCGACCGACACAGAAATGAGTTTGGCGGAGATTTGTGTGACTTCTCCTACCATATCATTGTCCTTGAGCCGTACTTTGTCCCCCACTTTCAACGGCTCCTGAGAAATGGCCGCTGACTCCTTCTTCTGGGCCTTCTCACCCGGACGGGGCTCTTCGCCACGCTTCTGTCTCCGTAGTGCTTCACGTTCCTTGCGGGCGATTATCTGCTGCATCTTGCGCTCGATGGCATCATCCTGACTGCTGTTATCCTTCTCGGAGACGCTCCTTCCATACTCCTTCAAGGATTCCCTGGCCTGACGGGTCTTCTCCTTTTCAGCCTGAGCCTCCTTGATCTGACGGATAGTCTTCTCCACTTCCCTGTTCGCACCGGCTATTATCTCTTCTGCCTGCTTCTTTGCCTGGTCAAGAGCATTCTTCTTGAGAATCTTTATCTCCTCCAGCTCCTTCTGATACTTGTCGGTAAGGCTTTCAAGAGTCCTGTCGGCACTCTTTACGTGCGCAAGCTTTTCGTCAAGAGCCTTGCGGCTGCGCGCTATCTTCCTCAGATTCCTCTCAATATTAACAAATTCGGCACCTGCCCTCTGTTCAGCATCCTTTATCACCGCTTCCGGCAGGCCGATGTTTCTGGCAAGTTCAAAGGCGAAGGAGTTGCCCGGCATTCCCTGCTCGAGCTTGAAGAGAGGCTTTATTGCGGCACCGTCGAAGAGCATAGCTCCGTTGGCTACGCCGTGACTGCTGTCAGCATATAGTTTCAAGTTCGTGTAGTGAGTCGTTATCACACCATACACACCCCTGTTGTCAAGTTCGGCAAGAACCGCTTCCGCTATCGCCCCGCCCGCTGCCGGCTCCGTACCGCTTCCGAACTCATCTATCAGTACAAGGGAATCCGATGTGGCGTGCATAAGCATATCCTTCATCCCCGCAAGATGTGAGCTATATGTACTGAGGTCATTCTCAATGGATTGATTGTCCCCAATACTGATGAAGATCTGGTCGAAGATCATCATTTCGCTTACTTCCGATGTCGGAATCAGCATCCCCCACTGGAACATATACTGAAGCAGGCCTACCGTCTTCAGACATACGCTCTTTCCGCCTGCGTTAGGACCCGATATCAGAAGTATGTGTCTCTCTTTCGTGAGGCTGAGGGTCAGAGGTACTATCTCTTTTCCCTCTCTGCGGAGTGAGGCCTGAAGCAGAGGATGACGAGCGTGACGAAGGAAGACACCACCGTCCTCGGAAAGGACAGGCATTCCCGCAATCATATCGAGCGCAACAAGAGCCTTCGCCCTCAGAAAATCCAATTCCCCGATAAAGTCGGAATCGAATATGAGTTCGGTAATGTAGGGCCTGAGGAATTCGGAAAATTCAAAGAGTATCCTCGCTATCTCCCTCTGCTCTTCAAATTGCAGTTCACGCACCTGATTGTTCAATTCTATAATCTCGATAGGCTCGATGAACGCTGTCTTCCCCGTAGATGATTCATCATAGACGATACCCTGTATCTTCCGTTTGTTGGATGCAGAGACAGGTATCAGAGCCTTCCCTTCCCGGACGGTTATTTCAGCATCCTTTTCCACGATGCCGTCAGCCTGGGCCGCCTTGAAGATAGAAGCAATCCTTTTTGAAATGGCTCCTTCCTTTGACTTCAAGGTACGCCTTATTTCTGCAAGAGCCGCAGACGCATTGTCGGAAACCTCCCCGTCACGGTCCAGAATGGAATTGATCTTCTTCAATATTTCAGGGTGATAGACAACCGAGGAGGAGAGTTTTCTCAGCAGAGGGTAGAGATCGTCCTTGCAGCCCTCAAAGAAAGAGAGTATGTCGCGGAGCGTCACAAGGCTGCGGAGAAGCATCTTCATATTTTCCAGTGAGATGGAAGTGTTCTCCGCCTGCAAGGTAAGAAGGAATTCTCTCGTGTCAAGATAGCCGTCGGAAGGGAATGTGTCCTCAAACATACAGATCAGACGCATCTCATCCGTGAGGGTCAGCCTTTGCATAATCTCCTGTGCATCGGTCGAGAACTGTTCAGCCTCAACTTTTCCTCTTGCATACGAGGTGGCGCATTTGCCGGAAATCTGCTCCCGCACCTTATCAAACCCTATCTTTCTTTCCAGACTCATTTTTTGAAGATTACCTGAATGATTTCTCTATTTTCAGACGCAGTTCGGAAATACTGTTGATTGTATCCATAGAGACACGGTTCTTGGCATCCAACTTGTCTTCCCTCTGAACGAAAGTTATCTCACCTGTTTCCTCCGAGACCACTATCACTGAAGCATCAGTACTCTCGCTTATCCCGACCGCAGCCCTGTGCCTCATCCCGTAACGCGGGTCTATGTCCATACTGTCGGAAATGGGCAGAGTGCATCGGGCTGAAATTATCAGTGAACGGTCGATAATCATAGCGCCATCGTGGAGAGGTGTGTTCTTGAAGAAGATATTCTCTATGAGACGGCGGTTGATCCTTGCCTGCAACAAGTCTCCGGTCTCGATATACTGGGAGAGGTCCGAATTGTGCTGGAGGACAATCAATGCTCCTGTCCTGGTTTCGGACATCTTGCGGCAGGCTGCTGTCAGCTCTTCCAGACTCTCAGCCGTCATTCCCTCGGGAATCTTGTCATCTTTGAAGAATCTCCTGAGAATCCCGTTCGAAACGGCGGAAGGCTTGGCACTCAGACGAAGCAGGAAGCGGCGTATTTCCGGTTGGAAAATCACTATCAGCGCCACAACTCCGACACCGAGGACCTGGCCGAGAATGAACGAAAGAAGCTTCATCTTCAGGGCACGGGCCACAATCCAGACGAGATACATCAGTATTATGCCGTAGAAGATGCTCACGGCAGAAGTACCCCGGATAAGCCTTATCATCCAGAAAATAAGGAGGCCGACCAGAAGGATATCCAGTACGTCGATGAAGGAGAAATTGATGAAGTCCAGCATAATTTCTATCTATTGCTTGCTCGTGGCAGCCTCTCTCTTGGCCATACGTTTGTCGCGGTTTTTCTTCTCCTTGCCGTAATTGGATTTCATATACCGCTCCCACTGCTTGGGAGTGAATATTTCTTCAATGGCCTTGTCGGTACGGTCAAGCCACTTGTCCGACACCACCTGATACGACTCGGCTATTCCAGCGCCATATTTACGGGCCTGCTCGAGTTCATCCATCATCTTGGGGTAATTCTCCTGAAGGACTGAGTCAAGGCGGAACACCTGAACGTAATCCAATTCGTAGGTCCTTGTGAACTTCTCAACCATATTTGATATTACCTCGTCAAGATCAGGTTCCTTTTGCTCCTGCGCCAGGATTGCCTGCGGGAATATCAAAGTAAATGCGAAAAGCAACAATACAGATAATCGTTTCATATTATTCGGATATTAGTAGGTGGGACCAAAATTGTGCCACCCAATTTGACAAAGATAGCCTATTTTCCTATCTTCGCGAAATTAGTGACGATAAAAAACTTTTTTGGTATGAGACGTACTTTAATTTTCACTTTGTGCTGCACGGTTTTTCTCGCTCTGAATATGGGCAGAACGGATGCCTGCACAAATGTAATCATTACGAAAGGAGCATCTGCCGACGGCAGCTGTATGATCAGTTATGCCGCTGACTCACACACCGAATACGGAGAACTTTATTTCCATCCGGCAAAGGACTGGCCGGCAGGGTCAATGCTTGAGATATTCGATTGGGAAACCGGCATCTCAAGAGGATTCATCCCTCAGGTCGCCCATACTTATCAGACTACCGGTAACATGAACGAGCATCAGCTTATTATTGGAGAGACAACTTTCGGAGGACGTCCCGGCCTTGAGAACAAAGACGGCATCATTGACTATGGCTCCCTGATATATGTCACACTCCAACGCGCACGTACCGCCCGTGAAGCGATAAGCACAATCGACAACTTGATGCAGACATACGGCTATCCGTCTGAAGGAGAGTCATTCTCGATTGCTGACAAGGATGAGTGCTGGATTATGGAAATAGTCGGCAAAGGAGAAGAAAAAGGCGCAGTATGGGTGGCTGTACGCATTCCGGACGGATATATCTGCTCGCACGCAAACCAGAGCCGGATTCACCATTTCCCATTGAATGACCCTGAGAACTGCCTCTATTCCAAGGATGTGATCTCTTTTGCAAGAAAGATGGGATTCTTTGAGGGGAAAGATGAGGATTTCAGCTTCTGTGACGCTTACTGCCCTGCTGACTGGAGCGGTCTGAGAGCTTGTGAGGCAAGAGTGTGGTCGGCATTCCGCATCCTGGGAGGCAATAATTTCGATTCGGAAAAGTACCTTGACTTCGCAATGGGCTTCAATCCGGCAAACAAGATGCCTCTTTATATCCTTCCTGAAAAGAAAGTCAGTGTAGGTGACGTTGCAAGAGTTATGCGCGACCACTTCGAGGACACCCCTATGGACTTCCGTTACGATGTGGGGGCAGGTCCAAGCCATCTTCCTTACCGTTGGAGGCCTATGAACTGGGAAGTTGACGGGAAGCAGTATATGTTCGAGCGCTCAATCGCCACTCAGCAGACCGGTTTCTGGTTCATTGCCCAAGCCCGCGGATTCCTTCCTGACGAAGTCGGAGCCCTCATCTGGTTTGCCGTGGACGATGCTGCCACCAGCCCGCTGAACCCTGTATATGCCAACGTTACCTCCGTTCCGGAATGCTTCCGCGAGGGGAACGGCTCAATCATAGACTACAGCCCGACATCTGCATTCTGGACAATCACGAAAGTCACTCACTTTGCATACCTCTTCTACGACAGAGTGGCTCCGGAAATACAAAAGGTCATAGCGGATTATGAGAGTGAAAACGAAACGCTTGCCAGGCAGATGGACCAGAAGGCCGTCAGGATGCTTGCCGCCGGCAACCGCAACCAGGCCATCGGAATGCTTACGGAATTCTGCTCCAGCAGGGCCGAAACTATGTGCAACACCTGGCGCGGACTTGAAACCTACCTTCTGGTGAAATTCGCCGACGGAAACGTCAAGATTCAGAACGAGGACGGTTCATTCAAGAGGAACGAGGCAGGAAATGCCGTATATCCTGACCAGCCCGATTTCCCTCAGCACTGGCTGAAATCCATCGTCAGGGAACACGGGGATGTTATAGAAGTAAATCGTTAATAAGAGATATCTTCCACCGCAGGATGCAGGATTGTGAGTTCCTTGCGGATGGTTTCACTTCTCACGTAAAGCGTGACTGTGTCCGGGGATGCTGTCACGCTTATCGTTATCAGACCATCGCCTTCCCCACTGTCGGGAGAGAAAGTGACCGCATCGCTCTGCGTTTTGTAGGCAACCTCCCACTTGACGTTCGAGAAGACCTTCACATCGGCACTGACCGTCATTCCCGGTGCGAACAGGATTGCATCCGCTTCAAGATTCAGTTCGGGAAGCACATATTTCTCGCAGGAAGAGAGGCACAAGGCCAGGACAAACACAGCGGTGATGGTCAGTAATCTTTTCACTTGGAATGATTTTCGATGCGAAGTTATCAAAAAATAGTATATTTGCGCTATGAAAAGAGTGATTTTACTGCTTGCTGTCGTTTCTGCAGTCCTTTCCAGCTGCCAGAAGGAGGGTTCTCCGGAAATCTCGTGCTCAGTCATCGGAAAGCACATCGTTCCATATACCGGAGGCTCGATAAAAGTATATGTGGTCAGCAATACCGAATGGACAACTTCGTGTGTGGAAACCTCAGTAGTCATCGATCCGGCATCCGGTAAGGGTGATACTGAAGTCACCATCTCATACCCTTTGAACGAAAATCTGAACACACGCGGCGACAAAATCACTTTCAACGCAGTCTACAACAATACACACGCATACGCCTACGTCACCATCTCACAGGAGTGCAGGGACTTCCTGTTGTGCAGCAATCCTGAAATCACCGCTGATGCACAGGGTGGCGACTACTACTTCCGTGTGAACTCCAACTCTCCTTGGAGCGTCAAAAGTGCTGAATGCAACGGGGATACCTGGTATGACGCCTCAATCACCCCGTCTTCCAACGAAGTGAACGCCGTTGATGTGAAGGTCACCATTCCTGCCAAAGTTTCCGATGAAACTGTGACCTATACCATCACTCTCGCTCTTGACAACGGCAAGGAAGAAGTTGTACTCCATCTGATTCAATAACCCGCCCTTACCTCTTCCTCGACGAAGGCCAGGGTGGCTGCGCTTATCTGGAACTGCTTTGAAAGCACTTTCGCACACTCTGTCAAAGTAGCTCCGGTAGTCATTACATCATCCACCACAAGAATATGACGGATACCCATTTCCGCCATTCTCCGCATAACTTCGGCATCGGCCGAGAATACACCTGAAACATTCCGTCTTTTCTCGCTGCCGTGAAGTTTCGTCTGTGTTCCGGTATATTCCATTCTCCTGACAACATCCTTGACGACCGGAATACCAAGTACTTCCGCGATTCCTTCGGATATCAGTTCCGCCTGATTGTACCCTCTGCGGAACCTGCGCAGAGGATGCAGGGGAACCGGAACCACAGCACCCAGATCACTCATCCAGGTGGAAACGGATATCTTCTCACCGAGCAACCGTCCCAGCTTCCTTCCAAGGTTGCGGTTGCCTTCATATTTGATGGAGTGTACTATCCTGTTGTATCCGGCCAGTTCCCTGAAGAAAAAGAGGGAAACGGCCGAATGTATCTCAAGAGAGGCAGCAAGCCTTTCGTAAGCCGGATTCTGTAACCAATCCCAAAAATAGGTCAGCGGCATATCCTCCCTGCAATCGGGACATATATCCTTTTGACCGACCTGCAAGACATTACCGCACACTATGCAATAGCGTGGAAAGAAGAGCCTTGCAACAGCTCTGAAATAAAAAGCAAGCGTTTCGACCATTCGCCCCGATTCCTCATCCTCAATCCCAATCCCGCTCGCGAGGCCTGTCAGAATTTCGCCGTCAGAACGATAGGATAGTGGTCAGAGATGAACTGCGCACCGTAGTCCTCAGCAACAACCCTGTACTTGAGAGGTTCTGCATTCTTATAGAAGACGTGGTCTATTATGGATTCCATCTCCCCGTCAAGCTTGATCCTGCCCCAATTGTTGAAAGTGTTGTAATCACAGGTTTCGGGGGCATCCTCGCGCCCGTTGCCCATAAACTCACGGATTGGGTCGAGATAACGGCTGTCGTAATTTGAATTGAAATCACCCGTAAGGAATACAGGAATGCCTTCGCCTGCAATCTCCTTCATCTTGACACCGATAAGTTTGCCTGCCTCTATGCGGGCCGTGTCTCCGATATGGTCAAAGTGGGTGTCAAAGAAGAGAATCTCCTTCCCGGACTCCTTGTCGATGAGTTTCACCCATGTAACAGTTCTGTTATAAGCGCCGTCCCAGCCCAATGAAACAGTATCCGGAGTCTCGCTCAGCCAAAAAGTCCCACTATCGGGAACGTCAAACCTCTCTTTCTTGATGAAGATGGCATTTGCCTCTCCACGCTCCTGGCCATCCTCACGCTCAACGCCGAATCTATAGTACTGCGGGAGATTTTCAGCCATATAATTCACCTGCGGGAACAAGCCTTCCTGAATACCTATCATATCAGGGGCTGTTTCCTGTATCATCTTTATCACAGCATCCCTGCGATAGAGCCAGTTGTTCTCTCCGTCAGCTGTTTCGTCAGGGCACACCCTGATATTGAACGACATCACATCGACACTGACATCTTTTTTGCACCCCGGAAAGAGGGTGACTGCCAGACAAAGAGCCAGAAAAAGGCGGAAATGGAATCTGCTTGTCATATCTTCTTAAATTATATTCTTCATTATTTCTTCAACGCTTGAGAACTTGAAAGATGCCGGTATGTCCTGCCATCCTCTGCCTTTCCAGTCTGCAAGAGCAAAATCAACTCCGGCAGAGTGTGCACAGGCATAATCGTGGTCGGTGTCACCGAGATAGAGGCAATCCTCCCTGCCAGCTCCCATCACCTCCATATACTTTATGATCGGGTCCGGGGCAGGTTTCGGCCTCGGCGTATCATCGGAACATACCACGCAGTCAAAGAAATGAGCAATCTTCCCAAGGTTAGGGTCGTAGCCGAACTCCACCCTGTTGCGCGAAGTTACTATTCCGAGGCCGCATCCGGCCTCCTTCAAACTGCTGAGCATATCCTCCACACCGGGGAATATTGTGACAAGATACATAAGTTCCTGGAAATGTTCCTCCCACACTCGCGCGAACTCATCGGCCTTCTCAAGCCCAAGCAGTTCCGAAGCCTTGGCGCTCGGGAGCCCGAAGAACGGAAGAAGTTCCTCCATCGGAAGATCACGACCCGTAAACTCCTTGATTGTCTGTTTCAAAGAAAGCATACCGGTACGTTCCGTATCCATCAGGGTACCGTCGATGTCAAATATGAAATGGCTGTACTTCATCTGTTGTTGAGTTTTATCACCACAGGAAGATGGTCGCTGTACCCGTTCTGGAAACTGTTTCCGTAGTAGCTCCTCTTCGGCTCACCCTTGTGCATCATGAAATTCTTCCTGTAGATTTCGCCGTAATGCTTCGAATCCAGCCTGGCAATCCTCAACCCCTTCACCTTTTCGTATGTAGGGAGCATGTTGCGGGACACTATTATATTATCGTAAAGAACCCATCTGTGATTGTGGACACTCGTACCCTTCCCCTCTTCCATCAAAGTCCAGAAAGGATTGAAATATTCATTCTCCGAAACGTGGTATATGCTCTTGCGGGCGCGCAGCAACTCTGATAGCGATGCATCCGCAGGAGTATCGTTCATATCTCCCATAATGACCACTTTAATGTCGGGATATTTCTGGCGCATCGCCGCAGCGTGGTCACGGACGGTGTCCGCTCCTGCACGACGGAAGCCCTGGGATGCATTCACTCCTGCACGGCGCGAAAGGAAATGGCACACGTAAAAACAGAACATCTCTCCGTCGATGGTACCCCAGGCTGCAAGGATGTCTCTTCCTATGTATTCACGTCCGCTGCGCAATACAAGCTTGACAGGCTCAGACCCGATCAGTGAAAACTTGTCAGGACGATAGAACAAGCCGACATCAACACCTCTGGCATCATTCGATTCGAAATGGACGCACTTGTAATGAGCTCCCTGCATACGGCGCTGAGCTGCCAGATCCTGCATGACGCGGACATTCTCCACCTCGGAAACGCCGACTGCGACGGGGAAGCCCCCGAAGGAGTCCGAAACCGCGGAAAAGACTTCACTCAAATTCTTCAACTTGGCTGCGTAACGGTCCTTTTCCCAACGTTTGTCTCCGACGGGCGTGAACTCATCATCAGCTACTTTCGGATCATCTAGCGTGTCGTATAGATTCTCCAGGTTATAGAACATAACAGAATAAGCCATAGCACAAAATTATACATTTTTATCCTCCTTGCCAAGAATCACAGCCCGTTTTGGGTGACAGAAAAAATAGTATCACTGTTTACTATTTTTTTCGTATTCTACATTATTTGTTTAACTTTGCGTTCAAAGTTTCAAAGACATAGAGATTAGAAGATGAATATGTACGAACAGCTCCTCAATCTTGACCCGGTCAAGATCAATTTCTCAGCAGGAGGCATGCACGCCATAAATATAGTATTGGCCTTTGTAATGTACGGAGTGGCTCTCGGAATCAAGCCGTCGATGTTCAAGGAGGTATTCCTTAAGCCGAAGTCTGTAATCCTCGGAGCCTGCTGCCAGATTATCCTTCTCCCTGCCCTGACTTTCCTGCTCGTGCTTCTTTTCAATGATGTCATCACCCCTATGGTGGCAATGGGCATGATTCTCGTAGCCTGCTGCCCGGGAGGGAACATATCAAACTTCATGACCCAGCTTTCAAAGGGGAACTCGGAACTTTCGGTAAGCCTGACTGCAATAAGCACTTCCCTCTCGCCTCTGACGACTCCGGGTAACTTCGCACTTTGGGGAGGTCTCTACGTTAACTACCTCAACAAGCACGCAGCCGGTGCTCTTCAGGAGCTTCACCTCGACCTCTGGGACGTTTTCACCACAGTTTTCATCCTGCTCGGAATCCCATTGGCGCTTGGTATGCTGACAACCCACTATCTGCCGAAAGTCGCACAGAAGATGAAGAAGCCGATGCAGATATTCTCCATCATATTCTTCATAGCAATGGTGGTGCTGTCCTTCAGCAACAACTTCGACCTCTTCCTGAAATATATCTGGTATGTATTCTTCATAGTACTGATCCATAATCTGCTCGCACTCACAACCGGATTCAGCGTGGCTTCCCTGTTCAAACTGCCACGCCGTGACAGGCGGACATTGACTATCGAGACCGGTATCCAGAATTCGGGACTCGGCCTCGTTCTGCTTTTCAACCCGAAGATATTCCCTCCTGACCTTATGAACGGAGGTATGCTCTTCATCACTGCCTGGTGGGGTATCTGGCACATCATCTCCGGATTGACAATATCGTACCTGTTCAATAGAGCCGACAAACGAGGAAAGCACTGATGGGGTCAAAAACCAAAATATATGAAAAAAGCAGATGGTATGACTTCGCTCATGCCATAGCGAATCTGTACATCCACGACTCTTTCAGGATTTACAGGTGCATCGGAAAAGAGAACATTCCTTCTGACGGCGCGATTATCTTCGCCTGCAACCATTGCGCGGCACTTATGGACCCTCTGGCAGTACTTGCCCTTGACAATTCGAGGAAAGTGTTCGTGGCAAGAGCGGACATCTTCAACGCTGCTACGGAATGGATTCTCTCCTTTATGAAGATTCTGCCGATACACCGTATCAGGGACGGTCTGCACAACGTTGTCAAGACAGAAGAGACTATCGAGAAATCCATAGAAGTTCTGGAGCACGACACCCGGTTCGGGATAATGCCGGAAGGAAAGCACCGTCCTATGCACAGCCTTCTGCCTCTGGGCAAGGGTCTTTCGAGGATTGCGCTCGGAGCAGACAGAAAGCTGAAAGGTAACAAGCGGGTTTACATCATACCGGTAGGATGCGAGTACGGCGACTACTTCAGATACCGTTCTTCCCTGCTGTTGCAGATAGGAAAGCCTATCGACGTTTCCGCTTACGTCGAACATCACGCAGATGCCACTGACAATGAACTGCTTCAGGGAATACGTGAAGTTACTGCCGAAAAGCTCCGCAACCTCATAGTCTATATCCCGGACGATGACGACTACCAGGCAATCTGGACCCTGTCAAAGATTTCAACGGGAAGGAAGATTCCATTCCGCAAACTTCAGGAAAGGTTTGCCGCCAACAGGAGCTATGTGGAAAGAGCCTTGAAATTCAGGGAAACATCACCCGAGGAGGCTTCCGAGTTGTTCTCAAAGGCAATTTCCTTCGAAAAAAAAAGAGTTGGTGCAAAAATCAGCCTGAACGCATTCCATTCCCGGAATCATCTGAAAAGAGCTGTCTGCCTGACTTTGGAATCATTGTTACTGCTGCCTCTGTTCCTTGCAGCGGCAACCGTCTCCCTGCCGTCCTGGGTTACCGCTGAACTGCTGGCTTCCAAATGCAAGGACCACGCTTTCAAGAACTCAATCAGATGCGCGACTTTTGTCGCACTATGGTCTTTGACGCTCGTGTTTGCGTTCATCCCTGCACCATTCTTCACATACGACTATTTTGAGATAATCCGACAGACGGCATCCGCCTGGCGCATATTGTTCAAGAAAGATTTAAGAAAAGAATATGAAACGCTTATTTCTGCTGCTGACAGCATTCCTGATGCTCTTTGAAGCATCCGCAGAGGAAAAGAAAGAAATTGTCAAGACCGGTCTCAACTTCGGACCGTTACCTATAATCGCATTTGACCAGGACAAGGGTCTGGAATATGGCGCAATCCTTAATATCTTCAACTTCGGAGACGGAAGCACCTACCCGAACCCGAAATCACAGTGGTATTTCGAAGCGGCTTTCTATACAAAGGGGTCACAGATTTTCAGAATCACATACGACGACAGGACTCTCATTCCAGGAGTCAGAATGTCTGCGGCGATAGACATATCGAACGACAAGGCGCTTGATTTCTACGGATTCAACGGATACCAGTCATACTACGACAGCTCTCTTCCAAGCGGCTACTACCGTATGGGAAGAGTCCTGCCATACGCAAAGGTGGACTTCACTGGCAAGATAGCGAAAAACCTTTACTGGAAAGCCGGCTATCACTTCAAGTATTTCAAGATCAAGAGCTTTGAATCAGAATCGCTCAAGCCTGTAATGGGGTACAACACTTTCTTCGACCTGTACAAGGGGCTGGGTCTGATTTCGGAGGAAGATGCTGACGGAGGCGTCACAAGCGCAGTCAGAGTCGGGATAATGTACGACAGCAGGGATGTCGAGAATGCCCCTACAAAGGGTATCTGGGCAGAAGCGAATGCAGAGTACGCTCCCAAATTCCTCGGAACAAGCAAGGATTATCTGAAATATCACGTATGTGCAAGGGGATATCTCCCTCTTTTCCACAAAAAACTCATCCTCGCAGGACGCACCACACTCGAAGGATTCGCGGGAACACCTGCATTCTATGCCCTGCCTTTCGACCTTGGGACAGGGACACAGTTTGACCGTGACGGCTTCGGCGGATATCGCACCATCAGAGGTATGATACGCAACAGGCTCGTTGCCAAGAGCGTGTTCTACTGGAATGCGGAAGCGCGCTGGTCATTCGTGAACTTCCAGTGGATCAAGCAGAACTTCGCACTTTGCCTGAGCGGTTTCTGCGACGGAGGAAGCACAGTGGAGGAATACCCTATAACCGGGCTCATGCCTTTCCACGCAGGCCCTGTCTATAAAGATGCAAAGGATGGATTCCATTTCACGGCCGGAGGCGGATTCCGCCTGATTATGAATCACAATTTCATAATCGCAGTCGAATACGGACACCCTATTAACAGAAAGGAACTGATGCTTCAGGACAATATGGGCGGCTCTTTCTACGTGAACACCGGATTCCTGTTCTAATTTACGAGGTATGAAAAAGGCTCTTTCCATTTTGATTTGCCTGCTGATGTCCTTTTCATCGGCCTTTTCACAAAATTCATTGACCCTCAGAGCTTATATGGATGCTCCCAACAACGGGGACGCGTCTGAGAGCTATTCGCGTGTGCTGTGGTATGACGAAGCCACTGAGGAGTATTTTGCTTCCGACACTCCATACTCCAAACCGGAAAAACTCTTTACCTTCATTCCTCAGGAAGGCCTTCCATCACGCAATTACACTACCGCATTCCTTCCGGACGGGAGCGTTTTGTTCGTATATGACTCTCAGTTCGGAGGAGAGACATACACTGACGAGGAGGCCTTTGCTCCATACAGCACTGCCATTGACAACAAGTACCGCAAAAACCCGATAATTGCTATCGCAAACGAGGGCTACCGCCTGCAAGTGATAGATTTCGGCGACAGGCTCAAGCCTACAGGGTGGCTTCAGAACATAGGGCAGCATTACTCTTTCCGCCACAAGGCATTCTATTTTGCAGAATATACACGAGCCAATCTGCGCACCTGCAACGGCTGGATGGTGAAAGGCGACATTACTGACCCTGACAACTGGCACGTAAAAGCCCGCAGGCCGATAGACTTCCCTTACAAGTTCGGAACAAAGCACTTCCATATAGCTCAGGAAGACCCTTACACGGGAGTCGTCTATTTCAGCACCGGAGACCGGAATGCCGGACTGTATGCAAGCATCGACGGTGAGAACTTCACCCAGATTGACAAGAACGACCGTGCAAAATGGCGTATGCTGAACGCCGTCTTCACAAAGGATTATGTGTGGTGGGCTTCCGACGACTGGACTGTAAACCACAGATTCTGGCGTTGCGCCCGTGGAAAGGACGGTGTCATTGACCCTTCTACCCTGACTTTGATCTATCAGTTCCCATTCTTCACCGAAGGTCCTGACTCAAGAGCCACCTACGGGAATATTTATTTCAGTGCTCTGGATGCCATTCTGTTCCTCGACCGCTGGGACGGCGGCTGCAAGCAGAACAAGGTCCTGCCTGTCTATCTTTACGACATCAAGGCGGAAAAGATGATAAAGGTAACTGACATACCTCTTACCGAAGGGCTTTCCGACAATGCCATGTGGGGATTCCGCTGCCGCACTATGGAGATGTATCCTTCAGGAAACGAAGCTGTCGTATCTTTCGATTCATTCCATCCCAATGAGCTGCCATTCTCAAGAGAGGATGCTGCCGGAATAGGATTCGATGGCAAAGGTCCCCGCAATTTGAAAATCACCCTCACCAAAGATGGCAAGGGCAATTTCAATGTTCAGTTCAAGGGACTGGAGTGAAGACCTGCTCCGGACAGGTTCCAATAGCCATTCTCTACACCTTCAGGAATATCTTCTTCCTGTAGAGGAAGTATAGGAAGAGCCACGATACCAGAAGGTATCCTGTGCTGTCGATGAGTCTCGCCCACTCTTCCGGACACATCTGTGCAACGCCGCTGAAGAAGAAATCAGAAATCTTCCTGAAGCCGATTATCCTCTGTGCCAAATAGATGGTTATGGAGTTCATTCCCACGACCTTGAAAGGCAGAGTCCATTTCGTATGACCTTTGACGTCAATGATATAGTAGAACAATGCAAACATCAGGACCGAGTAAGCTCCGACAACAAGTACGAAAGAGCTTGACCAGAGTTTCTTGTTAATCGGGAAATCCAGACTCCACAAAAGGCCGATGCCGAGCATAACCAATCCGGATAGAGCCAGATACAGACTCTTCCTGCCGCCAGTCAGTCCTTTCTTTTCAGAACGTACAAATTCACCCGTGAACATTCCGAGCATTGCGGTTACAATCGCAGGCAATGTGGAGAACAGCCCTTCAGGGTCAAAATTCCCGTGATTGTAAAGCAGACGTCCGGGAAGGAAGAGACGGTCGAAATAACCGGCGAAGTTCGCATCGATTGACAAAGGGTCGCCTCCATACACATCAGGGGCCGGGATGAAGCGGATTACAAGATAGTATCCGATAAGAATCACAGCTGCTATGACAGCCCTTGTAACCTTGTTGAAATTTATGAAGAGCAGTGCCGCGAACATCCAGGCAAGACCTATCCTGCCAAGGACACTCGCCACCCTGAGATTTTCGAAGTCAAGGTTGAACAAGCCATTATACACCAAGCCGAGAAGGACAAGCACGATGCCTCTCCGGAAAATCTTGCAATAGATTCTGCCACGGGAGGTGCCTGAAGAAATCTGCTTGGCATAGGAGAACGGGAATGATATTCCCGCAATGAAGAGGAAAAGAGGGAAGATAGTGTCGTGGTGCCTCAGTCCGTCCCATTGGACGTGCGACATATTCCGCGCAAGAGCGCAATCCCCGCCCTCCGGGAAAAGCCCACAGACAGCACAGATGAAAGATGCAAGCCCCATTATGAAGAACATATCGAAGCCTCTCAGCGCATCCAACGAAAGCAGTCTTTTGTTGTTATCAGCCATGATTTATATTATTGATAATTCTTTCTGCAAATGTCTGTCCGCCACTCTTTCCACACAAGTTCGCCTGCCGCACCGGTACTCTGACAAGCCACAACCTCAACGTCTGTTACAAATATATGGAAAAAAGAGGAAGTGTGTAACAGATTCCTGTGACAGATACCCGGTTCAATGGAACAAAATGTATGATTAATCCCCCAAATACAGACTTTTCACCTGAAAAATCACTATATTTGAACTGGAACTTGTTAATCATAATGATATGAAAAAACTGACTTTATTCCTGATGGCTTTGGCTCTGACCTTTTCGGCATCTGCGCAGAGTGCCAGGGCACTTCCGCCTCAAATCAACAAAGACAACTCAGTAACCCTCTCCTGCAAAGCTCCTGACGCAAAAATCGTTCAGGTAACCGGAGAAATCTCTTCCGGACAGGCCACAAAAGATATGGTCAGGGACACGAATGGCGTCTGGACTTACACCACGAGTCCGCTCAAGAGCGAGATGTACTACTATCTCATCAAAGTTGACGGTGTATCCGTAACAGACCCCCTCAATTCAGCCTGCATAATCGACGGAGGCAGCCACTACAGCTATGTGATTGTTCCTGGCGGTGTCGGAGACCTCTATACACCTAAGCACGTTCCTCACGGAAGTGTTCATAAAGTATGGTACACGGCCAAGGATCTCGGCTACGACCGCCGTATGGCCATCTATACTCCTCCTGGATACGAACAGAGCAAGAAGAAATACCCTGTCCTCTATCTTCTTCACGGAGCCGGCGGAAACGAGGAATCGTGGCTGACCTTCGGCCGTACCGCTCAGATAATGGACAACCTGCTTGCAGAAGGAAAGATAAAGCCGATGATTGTGGTTATGACCAGCGGTTCCACAAAGAATCAGGCTGCTCCAGGAGAATCTCCTGACGAAGGACTCTACCGCCAGATTTCCGGCAGTTCTTACGACACATCATACGAAGTACAGTTCAAGGATGTCCTCGAATATGTGGAAAAGAGTTTCCGTGTCATCAAGAAGAAGAGCTGCAGAGCCATCGCCGGACTCTCAATGGGAGGCGAGCAGGCATTCCAGACAGCTCTCAACTATCCCGACACCTTCGACTATGTCGGTATCTTTTCGGGTGTTCCAAGAGTTCGTACCATAAACGGAAATGAACTGAAGGTTGAGATTTACGAAAATACCCTCGACAAACTTGACAAGGAGTTCCAGAACGGGCTCAAACTGTACTACATTGCCGTAGGCGTTGATGATTCTCTTTACAAGAACAGCAAATGGCTGCGTGAGACACTCGATTCCAAGGGCTATCCGTATGTATATAATGAGACATCCGGCGGTCACTCATGGCGCAACTGGCGTCTGTATCTGACCGACTTCACACAGAGACTCTTCAATTAGTCATTCACGGCTTTCCAAGCCGCCACAGTGACACAGGATCATCTCCTACCTTTGCAAACGGCTACAAGTCGTAAGCAAGGGTAGGAGTTTTCATATCCTATCGTTTTTCGGCAAAAGTCCACTTTAATACACTTTTACTTGATTACAACAATGCAAAAGCCGGAGTACTGACTGAAGGGGAACTGGAAAAAATTCAGTTCATTCCATTTTGGAACATACTGCCGCAGACTGGAAGTCAAACACTTGTAGAGGGGTTTTCGTCCTTTGTTGATAGATAGAAATAGAAAGCCCAATCTATTGTTCGTAGACCGGGCTTTTCTTTGGGTGGTCCCAGCAGGGCATGATCCTGCGACCCCCTGATTATGAGTCAGATGCTCTAACCAACTGAGCTATGGGACCTGAAACTATCTATGATGTACAAAAAA
>JAGHVK010000108.1 GCA_018064345.1 Candidatus Cacconaster merdequi | reverse complement strand
TCAAACACCAAGTGTGCCGTAATGCCCGTACTGGTAACCACCTATGGCTTACAGAAGAATACTTATTCCGGGAACATCCGGAATGTAATCGTGATGGATGATTTGTTTGCAAAGTAATCTGACATTCGGGACATATAAAGGCCGGGGCATATGATGATGTCTCGGCCTTTTCAAAATCTGCGCCGACACAAGCTGCCAGTAAACCCATTGTATTACAGCGCTTTACATTTAGTAGCGCGTCTAACTTAATGGTACATACGGATGAATCAGAAATGTATGCTTTATCATTCCGATATCCGATTACGTTATATCGACCGTTTGAAATCGAATAATGGAAATTTACCGTGGTCCTTCCGTAAATATATTAAATTTGCTGTTCAAACCTTAGTGCAATAAACTACTCTGCAAATCTAAGGTTTGAGGATTGTACGCTTTGTTATTGTAATATTTTAACATCCTTAATATGAAAACATTAAGATTCTTGAGCATAGTGGTGGCAATGATGTGCTGCCTTGGTGCGAATGCGCAGACCGATTATTATTCATACGACGACGATCCTTCGTTTGCAGGAAGCTGCACATCCGTTATGGTTGGCAAGAAAGCCTCAACCGACGGCTCTGTAATGACAGCGCATGCATGTGACTCATATTACAGGACGTATGTTACAATGGAGCCACGCAAGCATTTCGAGCCTGGTCAGAAGGAAGACGTCTATTATTATGCTTTCCGCAGGGAGGAGCCTTGGGACAACAGGATTGCTACAGTAACCGGATCTATTGTTCCTCCAAAGCAGGATACATACAGATTCCTCAACACAGCGTATCCTTGCATGAACGAGAAGCAGGTTGTTATAGGCGAAACCACATTTGATGGAAGGCTCGAACTTATCAACAGGAAGGGAATCTTCTGGATTGAGGAACTTCAGAGAATAGGTCTGGAATATGCATCCACCGCACGCGAGGCAATTGAAATAATGGGCAGGGTTGCCGAGGAATACGGCTATTGTGACTGGGGAGAGTGCCTCACGGTTGCTGACAAGAACGAAGTATGGCAGTTTGAAATCAACGGTCCTGGTGAAGGCGAACCTGGAGCAATCTAGGCTGCGCAGAGGATTCCTGACAATCACGTGGGTATTTCAGCCAATATTGCAAGAATAGGTGCAATTGACTTTAATGACCCTGCAAACTTCATGTGGAGCAAGAACGTGAAGGAGAAGGCGAAGCAGTACAAGGTTTGGGACGGCAAGGGTCCTCTCATATTCTGGAAACTTGTTGGCGACGGACGTCCTTTCGGTATTAGGGAATATCTGATTTTCAAGGAACTGGCTCCAAAGCAGTTCGAGAATATGGAACTTGATGCAGATGGTCTTCCAAAGAACTGGGACGAATTTCCGTTCTCCATTGTGCCTGAGAAGAAGGTGAGTCCCGAGCAGATGTTCTCTTTCTACAGAATGACATTCGAGGGGACAGGACGCTATGACGTTACCGAAAATCTCAAGATAAAGGTTCATCGGAAGGATAAGATTCAAGACAGTGATCCTTATCCTTTCTGCAAATACAATGAGTATGACGAGGAGGTGGTTCCTATTTCTCCGTTCATGAGCGCTGATGTACGCGCGATGCTCAACAAGTTCGTGCTCAAGGAGGAGGCTGAAGCAATGATAACAGACAGGAAGAACCTGAAGAAAGGTCAGAAGATAGAGTTCACTCCAATAGTGAAGAACCGCAGGACAGTTGCTGTAATACAGTGTTCGTACTCATGGGTGGCACAGTGTCGTGAGTGGTTGCCTGATGCAGTCGGCGGAATCGTTTACTTTGCATACGACAATGCCGCTCAAAGCCCTAGGTTCCCTATCTATGCCGGACAGACAACACTTCCGCACAATATGATGCACTGCGGACAGAACGAATACAGACCGGAGGCCGCAGTATGGGCGTTCCGTGAGACAAACAGGCTTGCAACCATATACTGGGACAAGACCCGCAAGTTGATTGAGCCTTGGCAGAACAATTTTGAGAAACTGATGATGATGGAGAACAAGGTGATTGAGCAGGAGGCTGTCCGGCTCATCAAGGACGGCAAGGATGAAGAGGCTGCTCAGTTGCTCAACACTTACAACGATTCCTTCTTCACAATGGTTTCCGGCAAATGGAAAGAACTCAAGGCAAGGATTCTTGAGATATTCGTAAGAAGTATGTGACGGTGTCCAGGAATTCCTGTCCGAACTGGTCGATGGCGATAATGCTGCTGTTCTCCCATACGACGCAAAATCACACCGGCACCGGCCAGAGAGTCCTGTTCAAGGCAGGTTCTCGGACAAATCCGGTACATTTTATCGAAATCTTTCTAACTTTGCAGTCAGGTATGATTGTTGAAAACAGTTCCTGTAAACAATATCAAGCAGCTATGGATGGAAATATCACAAGAATCAACCTTGACGAATGGGTTGAGAGCGGAGGAGGAGCATTGGGTGTCACTTACTTCCATAAGAGTGACCCTTCAATGATTGTCAAGTTCAACAATGCCACGAACACGCTTGAGGACATCCAGCGTGAGATATCCATATCCCGCAAAGTATTTGAAATGGGAATACCTTCTCCGGAACCGAGTGAGATGGTCACCGACGGAAAGCGGTATGGGATGATGTTCAAGCGCATATACAACAAGATATCCTATGCCAGGATGATTGGCAGCTATCCGGAGAAGATAGACCAGACAGCCGCTGAAATGGCTGCACTCGCAAAGCAACTCCACTCCACCAGGTGCGACACTTCCACCATCCCCAACGTCAAGGTATTGTACCGCAACCTCATATTGAGGAACAACCTTCACGACGAACAGATCAAGCAGGGAGCCCTCAACCTTATAGACAGTATTCCGGACAGGGACACCTGCCTTCACGGTGACTTCCACTTCGGTAATGTGATAAAGGCGGACGGAAAGAGTTATTTCATAGATTTGGGGAACTTCTGCTACGGAGACCCTTACTTCGACCTCGCAATGTTGGCAGAAATCACAGTTCTTGCGTCCCTTGATTCCAAATACACCTGTTCACTCTACCACTGCACACCGGAGCAGATTGTAACCTTCTGGAAATGTTTCGTTAAGCATTATATGGGTACAGATGACCCTGAAGGTGCCAAAAGGCTCATCCTGCCGTACATAGCCATCCGACAGCTGGGAATGGAGGTTGAAAGCGGAAAGGTGATACCAGACAGCGCCACTACGGAAACTTTCGCTCTTCTCAGGGAGTGGAGTTCCAAGTGACGCTGAAACTTGTTCTAAAGGTCCGTTACCTCTTTGCGCCGTATTCCGCAAGAGTCTGCATAAAGCCCTCAATCTTTGGTTGCACCTTGCTTGTTGAACAGGCATAGTTGTTCACAAGTATCGCGAAACGCAGCATTCCTCGTCTTGACTCCACGAAGCCGGCATAGCAGCGTACGCTTGAAAGCGAGCCGCTCTTTGCATAAATGGTCTTCTTGATAGATTCAGGTGCCTTGTAAAGTACGCTCTTCAGTGTTCCAGGCCTTCCCGGGCCGGGAAAAGTGTGCATATATTCATCAAAGTACGGGCTTTCCATCATCATACCGTAGAAGCGTGTGAAGAAACGTGGTGAGATGTAGTTCTGACGCGACAGTCCGCTGCCGTCATCCTGGGTATAGCCGATGAGCGACACTCCCCTGCTCTCAAGATATTCCCTGATTGCTTCATTGGCACGCCAATAGCTCACTCCATATACAGGTTTCCCCTCCTTGCGTGAAAGGAGTTCCCTTCCGACGGTCTTGTATATCGTCTCGGCGAAGAAATTGTTGCTTATGGTATTTGTAACCTTGACGATTCTCCTCAACTGCGGAGAGAAAGTTTCTGCAATATATGTCAGTTCATCCTGGAAAGGGACGGCTGAACTCTCTTCAAGTTCCTCCACGCAAGTGCATCCCTTGTTCGGAACGTTGCACTGGGAAAGAAACTTGCTGAACTCGTATGCACAGGTTTCAGGAGCATACTTATTGGAAAAGACAAGCGTATCGGTACGTCTGTCAACAGCATACGAGCCAACGAACTTGCCTACAGGATGGAGCTGTGACGCATAGTATGCAGTGTTGTCACCGCTTTTCGGTTCACCGGTAACGACTTCACTCACATCGAACTCCATTCTCGGGCTTATTCCATAAACGCCGCTGACCGATACAGGGTCGCCTGTCAGGGCTCCGGGGGCAACTTCGAAATATGAAAGGTTCTCACAGAAATTCAGACCGGTGGTTCCGCTTCCGTAATCATATCCGATGTTTCCATACGACCAGCCGTCAGGGATGTTCTCATTGTCGAACACACGGTCATCCCCGACCACACGACCGTTGATACGGCGTATTCCCGCATCTTTGACAGCCTGGGCCCATATTCCGAAAATAGAATCTATCGGAAAGGCGATGGTATCGCGCGAAGCGAGAGTAGGGTCACCGCCTCCTACGATGTAGAGGTTTCCGTTAAGGACTCCGTCCTTTATCCTGCCATCGTATGCCACCCTGGTGGAGAACCTGTAATCAGGGCCGAGTACCTCATAGCCAAGGCCTGTGGTTATGGTCTTCATAGTGGATGCCGTAAGAAGGGGCATATCCGGATTCCACTCTGCAATGGTTTTTCCGGCAGCATCCACGGCTATGATTCCGACAACGGCGTTCTGAAGATGCGGGTCGTTTTTCATTTGAGAATCAATGTAGGACTGGACTTTGTTCTGTCCGAAGCATACAGCTGACAAAAGCAGCAATGCGGATAACAGTATTCGTTTCATTTCAAAATCAGATTCAACCACACAAAATTAGCAAAAAAAAGGTAAATTTGCAGACTGATACCTTATCAAAAAGAGAGTTCGAATATGAAGATGCGTACCGTTACATCAGAGCTTTCCATCCTGTTCCTTTTGCTCGCCATTGCAGGGTGCGGAAGGAGCGAAACCGCAGGGAACCAGAATACTGCAATAGTCAACAAGGCTCTTTCCGACACTTCGTCAAATTTCTATGCGGACTTCGAGTCTTACCCTGAAGAGATGAAGTCGCTGCCTATCGGAGTGTTCGACTCCGGTACAGGAGGGCTGACGGTGGTTGAGAGGATTCTCAGCCTCGATTGTTTTGATAATATCACAGGTGCGCAGGGCAGCGACGAGATACTCGACTTTGCAGGAGAACGTTTCATATATCTTGCCGACCAGGCGAATATGCCGTATGGAACCTACGCTTCAGAAGGAAAAGGAGATTATCTTGAAGAGCTTGCCGTCAAGGATGCAGTTTTCCTCCTTTCGGACAAATATTACATCAACCCGTATGAAGACAAGCCTTCAGGTGAGAAGCCGCGCGTCAAGATTATCGTGGTGGCCTGCAACACAGCTACGGCTTACGGATTGAAGACCATAGAATCAATGCTTTCGCAAAGCGGAAGCGGTGTGAAGGTGATCGGAGTGATAAATGCCGGAGTAAGAGCTGCGCTGGACCAGTTGGATCTTGATTCAGCTGAAGAACCCGTCGCTGTCGGAGTGCTTGCCACTCCAGGGACAATATCCTCCGGAGCATACGAAAGAACAATACGGGAAGAGCTTGGCAAAACAGAGTCAAAAGCTGACATAACGGTCGTCAGCCAAGGAAGTTACGGCCTTGCCGAAGCTGTGGATAACGAGCCTGACTTCGTAAACCGCAGCGCATCCGAACCACGGAGCGAATACAGGGGTCCACAAATCGGAACTGAAGACGGATGCATCGACCTTCAACTCCTGAAAGCATACAATTTCGATTTCAGCGACAACAAGATGCTCGTCCGTAAAAACGCGTGGGGCACCTACACCTCAATGCAGTTGAATGACCCCGATAATTACGCAAGGCTCAGCATAGTGTCGCTGGTGAACAGACACTACCTCAGCGGCAGCAAAGCGAAGATCAAGGCAATAATACTCGGCTGCACACACTATCCATTCGTACTCAGCACACTTCAGGATGCAGTCGAGGAACTTAGGGAATACCGTGAAAGAGACGGGTCCTTCCCTTACAAGGAACTGCTTGCTGATGATATAATCTTCATAGACCCGGCCGTTTACACTGCAATTGAATGTTACAGGACACTCCGTTCGGACGGCAACCTTGCATTCAGCATAGGCAAAGAGAAACTTGACGGATACATTTCGGTTCCGAGCAGCAAATTGAGCGATGCCTGCCTGACCTCCGAAGGACATCTTACCTATGAATTCAAATATGGACGTGAGAGCGGTACTGAAGATGTGTCCACCAAAGCCGTTCCATTTTCCGACAAAAACATCGACAAGGAGAATCTGTCGAGGATCAAGCGTCTGCTTCCATATACCTACACACTTATAGCACCATCTTTCAACAAAGAGCAATAATATGTCATTCTTCAACCCCTTCGCCTCTAATCAACAGACCGCCGTCGTGCAGATTCCATCCATAAGGAAATACAAGCCATCGATACTGCCGGAAGATATAGAGCCGATGGAACTTGCCGTATTCCCGGGAAAGATAAAGGTCATAACTAAAGAAGGAAGAGACTACAAGCACGCGATAAAACATCTTAAAGAGCAGCGCTTCATAGGATTTGACACCGAGACGAAACCGACTTTCCAACCGCATATGCCAAGGCCGCACACGGCTCTCCTTCAACTTTCAAGCGAAAGCGAGGCGTTCCTTTTCCGCCTTCACGACCTCGGCCTGCCGGATGACCTTGCTGCAATAATGGCTGACCCTTACATCACGAAGATAGGTGCAGCTGTCGGTGATGACATCAGAGGCTTGCAGTACTACAACAGATTCGAGGCACAACGTTTCATGGACCTGCAGAGGC
The DNA here is from genome assembly GCA_018064345.1 of Candidatus Cacconaster merdequi. Classification (GTDB taxonomy): domain Bacteria; phylum Bacteroidota; class Bacteroidia; order Bacteroidales; family UBA932; genus Cacconaster; species Cacconaster merdequi. The sequence continues at coordinate 29,623 of JAGHVK010000108.1, read as the reverse complement.
TTGGCGAAGAGTATGGCATCCAGGACAAGAGTGTCAGGAAGATGTCAGCCATAATCCTCGGGCTGAAAGTGTCCAAGGCACAGCAATGTTCCAACTGGGAAGCCGGGGAACTGTCTGATGCACAGCAGCAGTACGCTGCCACGGACGCATGGATTTGCCTGAGGATGTACAAGGCGCTCCTTGCATCAGAAAGAGTCGGCAAACAGGAGTTAAAGAACGAATAAGCAGATGATGAGCAGGATAATTTTGAAGAAAGGACGTGAGGATTCGGTAAGAAGATTCCATCCGTGGATATTTTCAGGAGCAGTCGCATCCGTGGAAGGTGAACCGTCAGAAGGTGATGTAGTAGCGGTATATTCCTCAAACGGAGAGATTCTCGGATGCGGACACTGGCAGATCGGGTCAATATCCGTAAGGCTTCTTTCTTTCGGGACTGAAACTCTTCCGGACAATTTCTGGGAAGAGAAACTTGGAGCCTGCCTGCGTATGAGAAAGGCACTCGGACTTGCCTCAAACAACGGCAGAACGAATTGTTACCGGCTTGTCCACGGCGAAGGCGACGGACTGCCGGGGCTTATTGTGGACTATTATGCAGGAACCTGCGTACTTCAGGCTCACTCTGTCGGGATGTTCATCTCCCGCAGCAGGATAACAGAAGCTTTGAAAACAATATACGGTGAAGGATTGTCAGCAGTATATGACAAGAGTTCAGGAACAGCCCCTTTCAAGGCGGGACTGGACCTGTGCGACGGATATCTGTTCCGTAGCGTCAAGGCCGCAGATACGGATTCGGGTTATGTGCTGGAAAACGGGCACAGATTCATTGTGGATTGGGAGAACGGACAGAAAACCGGATTCTTTCTTGACCAGCGTGAGAACCGTGCTCTTGTGGAAAGATATGCTTCAGGGCGCAATGTTCTCAACCTTTTCTGCTACACGGGAGGTTTTTCTGTCTATGCACTCGCAGCAGGAGCCCTGAGCGTGGATTCGGTGGACAGTTCTTCAAAAGCAATCGAACTGGTGGACAGGAACATAGAGCTCAACGGATTCTCTCACAGGCATCATTCATTCTGCGAAGACGCCATTGATTTCGTCAAGAACTCACAAGAAGGCAGATACGACCTTATCATAGTGGATCCGCCGGCATTCGCGAAACACCGTGGCGCGCTTCACAATGCTTTAAGAGCATACCAAAGACTCAATGCAGCCGCCATAGAGAAGGTGGCGAAGGGTGGACTGGTCTTCACCTTCAGCTGCTCTCAAGTTGTGGACAAGCAGGCATTCGCCCTTGCAGTGTTCAGTGCTGCGGCACAGGTCGGACGCCACGTCAGAATCCTGGACCGTCTGTGCCAGCCCGCGGACCACTCCGTCAATATCTTCCATCCGGAAGGGGAATATCTCAAAGGGCTGATGCTCTATGTCGAATGACAGTTCCATCGGCGGCATCGCCGACATTCCGGCAAGATTCACCTGGCCGTTCTGCCATACTCCTCATCCTCTGATAGTTGAGGAGTCCAGGAGGCTTATGGACAGCATTTCTTCGTCCCTTGTCCTGAGCAGTCTCTTCAAAAGCGGGAAGATGCTCGGAGTACTTATGGTGCAGGACACTTCCACCGGCCGGATATCTTTCCTCCACGGTTTCTCCGGTCTTGCAGGTGGAAAGAGCATAGTCGAAGGATTCGTCCCGCCGATATTCGACACTGCCGCAGCGGATATCGACTCATCAAGCGCCGATGAGTCGAGGCATCTTCAAAACTGGCTCTTCAGCAAGTATATTGTCCATAACTACCGTGGAGAGAGCCGCTCCATCCTTGAAATCTTTGCAGACTGGGGGCTCGTTCCTCCGGGAGGGACCGGGGACTGCGCCGCTCCCAAAATGATGGAGTACGCTTACCGCAATGGATTGAAGCCTCTCGCAATGGGTGAGTTCTGGTATGGGAAATCACCGGAAAAGGAGGTACGCCGGCAAGGATGCTTCTACCCATCCTGCACAGGTAAGTGCGGCCCTCTGCTCAGATATATGATGCAAGGGCTTGAAGTGGATCCTGACCCTCTTGAATCGGACACATTATGGGAACTTGGAAACCCGGTCATAAGGTATGAAGACACTGATATAGTGGTAGTTGAAAAGCCATCCGGAATACTGGCGGTTCCGGGGAGAAGCAGGCGCAAGTCGCTTCAGGAATGGCTCGCGGAACAGTGCGGAAGCCCAGTGACGGCCTGCCACAGGCTTGATATGGACACCTCAGGGCTTATGGTCTTCGCAAAGAGTGCGGAAGCCCTGGCATCACTGCAACGGCAGTTCGAAGAACGCAGTGTCCGGAAGAGTTATCTTGCCAGACTGTGCCCTGCTGCTGACGGGCGTATACTTTCAGAGGGGGACAACGGCAAGATATGTCTTCCACTATATCCAGACTACTACGACCGTCCGCGGCAGATGGTTGATTTCGAAAACGGCAGGATGGCCGTAACCCGATACTCCGTCAGGAAAGTCTTCGATGACGGTACAATTGAGGTACTCTTCATACCGCACACAGGCAGGACTCACCAGCTGCGTGTCCACGCAGCCCATCAGTTCGGACTCGGACACCCGATATGCGGAGACCGTCTTTATGGCGGGAATACTGGAAACGGAGCATCTTCAAGGCTGATGCTTCACGCCGCCCACCTCTCATTCCGTCACCCTGCGGATTTCTCACGGATGACCTTCGATTCAGGAATATAGAAATCATCAAATCCAATCTCTGAAGCTGTATATTATTAATCGGCTTCATTTCAAAACAGGTTCTTATTGCACAGGCCGATATTGGCAAGGGCTCCGATGCGCCAATGCTTACCATAATCCCGTGTCAAGGAGGCGCGCATAGCGAAGTCAAGGGCTTTATCTTGACAAGGCTATACAGGCCTTCATATTATCTGAATTGTTTCAAAAATGGAAGAATCCGTCAAGCCATAATGAGTGACAGCAGGAAGATGCCCAGGATTGAGGCGATGCCCATACATAGGGTCATAGCTGTCTGAGTTCTGTATCCGTCCTGAGGGGAGATTCCTCCAAAATTCGTTACTACCCAGAAATAGCTGTCGTTCGCGTGTGAAACAGTCATAGCTCCGGCTCCTATCGCCATCACTGCCAAAGCGGCGGACACCGGGGTGGTCATACCGAGAGCGTACATCATCGAAGTACTGCTGCCATACATTCCCATAATGGCGGCGGTTGTGGTTATTGCCACTGTTGAAGAGCCTTGTGCTGATTTCAGAATAGCTGCAACAAGGAACGGGAAGAAGATACCTACCGATGAAAGTACCGCCGCATTCCCCTGAATGTACTGGATGAACCCGGCTTCTACTATCACTTGTCCGAGCACGCTTCCGGCAGCGGTAATGAAGATAATCGGTCCCGCAGTCTTGAGAGTATCCTGTGTAATGTCGTAGAGTTTTGACATATTGCCGCTCACCTTCAGCAGAGGAAGTGAGCAGAGGAATCCGGCCATCAGCGATATCACAGGCTTTCCGAGGAAGATGACTACGGTTCTGACACTTTGAGGCAAGGCAACCACCGAAGCCACGGAACCGGCGCCCATCAGTACAATCGGCAGAAGGATAGGCAGTACGGAAAGGAAAGTGGAAGGCAGCTTACCGTATGACGCCACCAGCTTTTCATAATCTTTCTCAGTCTCCTGCAATGAGACATCCTCAGAGGACTTCACCCGTTTTCCTATGAAAGAAATGAAAGCGTATGCTGCGGCAAGAGCGAACACAGAAACCAGGGCCCCCATACCTATCACGAGCAGCAGGTCACCGTCAAGTCCGAGCATACCGGCAGCAGCTATCGGGCCGGGTGTAGGCGGGATGAAGACGTGCGAGGCGAACAGGCCTGCGGAAAGGGCGAGAGTGAGTGTCAGGGATGATACTCTCGTCCGCTTTGCGAGGTTCTTGCGTACAGGGTTCACGATGATGAAACCACTGTCGCAGAATACCGGGATTGAAACGACCCAGCCGATGATCATCATTGCGAGCTGCGGATGACGCGGTCCGACGACTTTCAGCACCGAGTCGGCAAGACGTACCGCAGCCCCTGTCCTTTCAAGCACCGAGCCTATCAGAGAGCCGAGTATGATTACTATCCCAATGCTCGTGAAGATGCTCGAAAACCCTTTTCCAAGTGTAGAAGGTATTGAATCAAGCGGTATTCCTGCCACTATTGCAAGCAGGAGCGACACTCCGATTATGGAAAGGAATGGATGGATCTTCCATTTGGAAATGGCGACAATCATCAGCACGATTGACAGAAGGAAAGTGACGATAAGGGCTATTCCGGTCATTTCAAAACAGTCTTAAAAATTATTTGTTCCGCAAACTTACACAAAATAGAAAGATAATACATATATTTGCGCCGATAACAAGCATAAAGATAAGAGTAGAATGAAAAGATTATTATTAGCCAGTGCAATTATTCTTGCGATATCATCGCTTTCATCATGTGACAAAGGAACTCAATATCTTGGATTCTATGATGCCACTGTAACGATAAAGCCTCTCAAAGGCTCACAGTTCGACTGTTTCTTCCAGCAGGACGAACATACAGCCGTTGTGGTGAACACACCGGGGCAGTTCTCTTATTCCGGTGACGAAGAGAGAGCATACATACATTACTATCTTGTCAAGACAGAGAATACCACCTCTTTCCCTTACCCTGACATCACTGAAGTGTGGTACGTTGATTTGGTTTCCTGCTCTTTGCTTCATCAGAAGCAGCTTGCAGAAAGCGTTCAGGACGATGATGAAGAATATGGAAACGAACCTGTCGAGGTAATATGCGGAGACAAGGTATTCCCGTCCACTTCCATAGAGGACGGATACCTCAACCTTGTGTTCCAGGTATTTGACGCTGATTTGATGAACCATACAATCAACGTGGTGAAAGGATCCGACCCGTCAGACCCATACAAGCTCGTGGTACACCACAAGTTAGGAATAAGCAACGGTGAAACCATCTACCCGTTCCTCAACGCATACCTGTTCTGCTTCCCACTCAAAGAGCTTCCGGATACAGGAAACACTCCGAAGAAAGTAACAATCGAGTGGAAGGATTTCAGTGGAAAGACCGCATCCTGCCAGCTGGATTACATAAGCCGCAAACAGTAGCTTATGTTTCTCGGGTTATCCGTACAGGCGTGGATAACAATTGCCACGATACTCACGATATTCACCCTCCTTCTCGTTACGAAGCTGCCGGCTGATTTCGTATTTCTCGGTGGAATATCGGTACTGTTCTTCACCGGTGTGCTTGATGCAGGTGAAGCCTTCTCGGGCTTCTGCTCTGAAACCGTCATCTCCATCGGCTTTCTGTTCATCGTGGTCGCCGGACTCATCCATACAGGTGTGCTCAAATGGATTGTGGACCACGCGCTCGGCAATCCGAAGACCCATTCAAGAGCCATTGCCAAGATAATGGCTATCACAGCGAGCCTCAGCGCATTCCTCAACAATACGGTCGTTGTGGCTCTGTTCGTGAACGTTGTGAAGATGTGGAGCAAAAAGCTCGGCATCACACCGTCCAAGCTCCTGATTCCTTTGAGTTATGCCGCTGGAATGGGAGGTGTCTGCACTTTGATAGGTACTCCGCCCAACCTCATCATCTCCGAACTGCTCAAGCAAAGCGGGGGTCCCCAGATGGGATTCTTCTCCACAACGCTGCCAGGGCTCTTCTGCCTTGCAGTAGGAATCACGGCAACAATATTGCTGCGACGGCTTCTTCCTGACCGCAAATCTTCAGACAGCGAACTTGAAGATGTTTCAGAATACACGGTGGAATTCCTTGTTCCGACAGACAATCCACTGGTAGGAAAAAGCATAGAGGAAGCGGGTCTCGACAATATGGAATACGGACATCTTATCGAAATAATACGATTCGACCAAATGGAAGTATCACCTGTCCAGTCCGATGAATTCATCTTCGGAGGCGACAGGCTCATTCTATCCGGTAACATCGACAAACTGTTAGAATTCAAGGAAAAGTACAGGCTCGCAACTGCGACAGGGCATCTGTTCCATTACGACAGTGAAGAAAAGGGACGCAACCTTACGGCCTATATCCCTTTCCGCAGTGAACTGATTGGCAGAAGAATGTCGGACACAGACCTTGAAAGCAGGAATAATTTCGTACTTGTGGCCGTGACCAGGAAAGGAGAAGTCCTTAGGCAGAGTCCACACAACCTCATCCTCGAAGCCGGAGACACTCTGCTGATCAAGGCGGGGAGACACTGCGATATGGAGAAGCTCAGCAGAAAACTGCACTTCTTCAATTCCGATGACAGTGCCGGATACAGCTCAAAGACAGTCATATCTTCCCTGATAATGGGAGCATTGGTCATTCTCACCGCACTGAACTGTCTCTCGCTGATGCAGGCCTGCCTTATATCCTGCTTTGCAATGATAGCCACTCACTGCTGTTCGTTCGAGCAGGCGCGAAAAAGCATAGACTGGAGCATTCTTATGATTTTCGCTGCCTCCATCGCTTTGGGCACGTCAATTACCAAGACTGGCATTGCCCAGTTCCTTTCGAACGGAATCCTCGATGTATGCGGGCCACGACCTTTCCTCGTGCTTGCACTGATTTGTACGTTAGGTACTTTTATCACGGAATTCATAAGCAACACAGCCTGTGCGGCCATATTCTTCCCTATCGCATATAAATCAGCAATCGCCCTCGGAGCCAATCCTATGACATTCTGCATAGGACTGATGCTGGCTATATCATCAAGTTTTGCAACCCCGATAGGCTCACCAACCCATATGCTGGTATATGGTCCGGGCAATTACCGTTTCATCGATTTCATCAAGATCGGCCTGCCTATGAACATAATCATCCTGGCGGCTAACCTCTTCATCACTACGAGGCTGTTTCCGCTGTAAAAGCTGATATCCTGTTTTGAAATGGTTCTTAAGCAGAAGAGCGCTATACAGCGTTCATTCTGTTTATGAAGCACTCTATGGTATTCTCCATCAGCATCGTGATTGTCATCGGGCCGACACCACCAGGGACAGGTGTAAGATATCCGGCACTCTGTGATACTGATTGGAAATCGACATCCCCTGCGAGTTTCCCTTCGGAGTTACGTCCGATTCCGACATCTATCACCACTGCTCCCGGCTTGACCATATCGCCCTTCAGCAGTCCAATCTTTCCCGCAGCAACCACGAGTATGTCGGCCTGAAGAGTGATCTTCTTGAGGTCAGCGGTATGTGTATGGGCAATTATTACCGTGGCATTGGCATCAAGCAGCAGTTTCGCCACTGGCTTACCGACGATGTTGCTTCTGCCTACAATGACGGCAATCTTTCCGTCAGGATTGATACCTGTCGTCTCCAACAGTTTCATTATGCCCTTCGGCGTGCAGGGAACCATCGATTCGAGGCCGAGCCAGAGGTTGGCAACGTTCATCGGATGGAATCCGTCCACATCCTTCATCGGGACTATCGCCTCAATCACCTTGTCGGAATTGATATGTCTTGGCAATGGCAGCTGTACGAGAATACCGTCCACTCCCCCGTCCGCGTTCAAGTCCGCTATGTGTCCGAGCAACTCTTCTTCGGAAATCGTTGCAGGCAGCTCTATGAGCCGGCTGTCCATACCGACGAATGCGGCGGCCTTGATCTTCCCGCGGACATACGACTGGCTCGCAGGATCCTCCCCCACAATAATCACAGCCAGACACGGCTTACGTCCGTACTTCGCTTCAAGTTCCACAATCCTTTCCCTCATCTTTTCCTTGAATGAGGCCGAAATCTGTTTTCCGTCAATTATAACTGCACTCATATCCTTTGCCTATTTAGAATCTGCTTGAAATGCTATATGCGCTATATCTTTCCGATAGAAGAGGTTCGGGCAGGAAATCCTCGCAACCTCATTATAAACCTTGTCCCTTGCCTCAGAGAGGTCATTGCCTTTGACCACACACATCATCACACGGCCTCCGGCAGTCAGGAGCTTCTCTCCATCCTTCCGTGTACCCATATGGTAGAGGATGCCGTCCACCTGATCACAGCCTGTTATTTCAAAACCTTTCTCATAAGAGCCGGGATAGCCGTCAGAGGCCAATACGACTCCTATTGTCACCGCATCATCCCATTGAGGTTCTTCAGTCAGTTCACAACCGGCGGCAACGGCCAGGAAGACGTCATATATGTCGCTCTTGAGCAAAGGCAGCACAACTTCGGTCTCAGGGTCTCCGAACCGGGCGTTGAATTCCACGACCTTAATTCCTTGAGGAGTCTTCATCAATCCGCCATAAAGTACACCGGAAAGAGGACAGCCTTCAGCCTCCATTCCTGCAGCAGTACGGCAGATTATCTCTTCGAAAGCGAATTTCCAGTCATCTTCAGTGATGAACGGCAGGGACGTATATGCGCCCATACCTCCTGTATTGGGGCCATTGTCACCATCGAAGGCACGTTTGTGGTCCTGTGACAGCGGCATTGGATACACATTCTTACCTGACACGAAGCACATGAAGGAAAATTCCGGGCCTGTCATATAATCCTCGACAACCACCTTGCCCTCTCCGAAACGGGAATCGAGGAGCATATCCTTCAAGGCTGCATCGGCCTCATCCATATTGAGGGCAACTACAACTCCCTTTCCGGCCGCCAGACCGTCGTATTTCAGGACAGTGGGGAACGGACGGCCGCCTACATATTCCAATGCCTCTGAATAATCCGTGAAAGTACGGTAAGCAGCAGTCGGAACTCCGTATTTGAGCATTATCCGCTTTGCGAACTCCTTGCTTGTCTCAATACGGGATGCATCACACGTATGGCCGAAAATCTTCAGGCCGGCCTCACGGAAAGTATCAACGATACCTCTTGCCAAGGATGCTTCCGGCCCCACTACAGTCAAATCTATGCCGTTGGCAAGAGCGAAAAGTTTGAGTGCCTCGATATCAGTATCCTTTATTGCGATACACTCAGCCTGGGAACTTATTCCGGCATTGCCGGGAGCACAGAATATCTTTGCGACCTGCGGCGAACGCGAAAGTGCATCTACAATCGCATGTTCACGGCCGCCTCCGCCCACTACAAGTACTTTCTTGTCTTTCATCTTTCAGAAAAATCAATGTTTGAAATGGCGTTCACCAGTCAGGAGCATAGCAATGCCGAGTTCATCAGCCTTGGCTATGCAGTCATTGTCACGTATGCTTCCTCCAGGCTGCACTATCGCTGTCACTCCATATCCTGCAGCAAGAGTTACAGTGTCATCGAAAGGCAGGAATCCGTCTGAAGCAAGAATGATATCTTTAGTGAATCCTGCTGCCTGAGCCTCTTTCAGAGCAATCTCAGCCGAGCCCACACGATTCATCTGTCCGGCGCCGACGCCGAGTGTATGTCCATCCTTGACCACAACTATCGCATTGGATTTCACGTGTTTGACAATTTTCCATCCAAATTCCATATCAGAGAAGATACTGCTGCAAGGCTTCACTTTTGTCACGCACATCTCCGGGGTCAGCTTCACGATATCAGAATCAAGTTCCTGTACCAGCATTCCCCCATTGACGCTTACATACTGCATCGAAGGCTCGACGCAATCAGGCATCTCAACCTCCATCACACGAAGATTCTTCTTGCTTGAAAGGATTTCCAAGGCCTCAGGGGTATATGATGGAGCCATCACTATCTCAAGGAATATCGGCTTCCAGGCCGCAGCAAGTTCAGCTGTCACCTCACGGTTCACAGCGACAATCCCACCATAGATGCTGACCTTGTCGGACTCGTATGCTTTCTGCCAGGCCTCTTCAACCGTAGTGCCGACAGCAGCTCCGCAAGGATTCATATGCTTCAGCCCTACACAGAACGGTTCCTTGAAATCACGCACGATATTGAGTGCCGCGTTTGCATCCTGTATATTATTGTAAGACAACTCTTTCCCCTGAATCTGACGTGCAGAGGCAAGCGAATACCCCACCTTCTTGTCAGAAGCGAAGAACTTCGCACCCTGATGAGGATTCTCGCCATAGCGCAACGATTGCTTTATGTCGTACTCAAGGAAGAGTTTTTCAGGAAGAGAGGCTTTCTCCCTCATGAAGGTTGCAATGCAGGTGTCATATTCAGCAGTGTGTGTATATGCCTTTGCCGAAAGTTCAAGACGGGTCTGAAGAAGAGTGTTCCCGTTCTCACGTATTTCATCAAGCACACGGCCGTAGTCGGAAGGGTCACATACAACAGTGACATCCTTGTAATTCTTGGCTGCGCTGCGGAGCATGCTCGGGCCTCCGATATCGATATTCTCAATCGCATCTTCCATAGTCACATCAGGATTGGATATTGTCCTGCGGAAAGGATAAAGGTTCACGCATACCAGGTCGATAAAATCTATATCATTATCCTTCAATGCCTTAAGATGATTAGGATCATCCCTGCGTGCAAGGAGGCCTCCGTGCACCTTCGGATGGAGCGTCTTCACCCTTCCGTCGCATATCTCCGGGAAACCGGTGACTTCGCTGATGCCGGTGGTCTTCACTCCATTCGATTCCAGCAGTTTCTGTGTTCCTCCCGTCGCGATTATCTCCCATCCTGATGACTCAAGGCCTTTGACGAAATCCACAAGGCCGCTCTTGTCGCTTACGCTGATCAATGCTCTCATATCGTATAGTAATAAGTATTATAATGTTCTGGAACATCCAAGCAGTCTGCCGATTGTCTCGACATACAGTTCATGTTCTATTTCGTGTGTCCTGGCCTCGACTTCATCGAAATCGTCGCCATAATATTCAAATCCTCTCTGCGAGATTATCTTTCCTCCGTCAAGAGTCTCGTCCACATAGTGAATCGTAACTCCAAAGACCTTCACTCCGAACTCGAATTCGTCCCGGATGGCGTGTGCTCCCTTGAATGAAGGGAGAAGTGCAGGATGGATATTTATTATCCGTCCGCCATAAGCCGACAGCAACTCCGGCCCGACTATCCTCATATATCCGGCAAGGCATACCAGCTCCACTGAGGCCTGATCCAATCTTTCGACAATCACCCTTTCGTATTCCGCCTTGGAGCGATACGACTTGGCGCGGAAAGAAAACGCAGGCACACCGAACTTTGCCGCCCTTTCCATCACCCTCGCCTCAGGATTGTCGCATACCATAAGTACAACCTCTGCGTCGAGGACACCGTCCCGGCATGCCGACGCTATTGCCTCGAAATTGGTTCCTGACCCGCTTGCGAATACTGCCAGACGACGTTTCATATCAAAACGGCAAAATATCAACAATACCCTCTTTCTCAGTGACCTTTCCAATCACAGAAGCTTTCTCTCCGTGCTTCTCAAGGATTCCGATTGCCTTCGGCGCTTCAGACTCGTCAAGAACTATCACCATTCCTATACCCATATTGAAGATGTTGAACATCTCACGGTGAGGAACTCCGCCCCATTTCTCCAAGGCCTTGAATACAGGAAGTATCTCCCAGGTGCCTTCATATATCTCAAGGCCCTGTCCTTCGCGGAGCACACGCGGAATATTCTCGTCAAAGCCACCTCCGGTGATATGGCAGATTCCGTGTACGTCGCAGTTACATATGACGTCAAGCACTTGTTTGACATATATCTTCGTAGGTGTGAGAAGCACTTCACCTATCTTGCGGCCGCCAAGCTCAACGGCATTGTCGAAATAGCTCAATTTATTGTCAGCTATTATCTTTCTGACGAGACTGAAGCCATTGGAGTGGACTCCTGAAGAGGCTATTCCGACCAGCACGTCACCAGCCTTGACCTTGGATCCGTCTATGAGCTTCGACTTCTCGACCACACCTGTCGTATATCCGGCAATGTCATATTCTCCGTCAGCATACATCCCCGGCATCTCCGCTGTCTCACCGCCGACAAGAGCGCATCCTGCCTGACGGCATCCTTCAGCCACACCTGCGACTATCGCCTCAACCTTCGTCGGGATATTGTGCCCGAGCGCGACGTAATCCAGGAAGAAGAGCGGTTCAGCACCCTGGGCAAGCACATCGTTCACGCACATTGCCACGGCATCTATACCGATAGTGTCGTGCTTGTCCATAGCGAATGCAATCTTCAACTTGGTACCCACACCGTCAGTACCGCTGACAAGGACCGGTTCCTTCACACCGAGCTGCGAAAGGTCGAACATCCCGCCGAATGCTCCTATGTTGCCCATCGTACCGAGGCGGGCAGTGGAAGCGACGTGCTGTTTGATCCGGCGCACAACCTCGTATCCTGCTTCCAGATTCACTCCTGCGTTTTCGTAAGATTTTGCCATATCATTTCAGTTTTTCATTTGAGCTTGTTTTGAATAAGAATTGATTCCAACCATTTCACAGGTTCTTATTGTACAGTATGGTAGGATACTCTCCCGTGAAGCAGGCCAGACACATATCAGAGCGGCCCGAAGATGCTATCGTCGATTCAGGGGACAGGAACCCGAGAGAATCGGCCTCTATCATCCGGCAAGCCTCTTCGGTATTCCGGTGAGAACACAGGAGTTCCGCTTCCGTGGAGGTATCGACCCCATAGAAACAAGGGTGAGTCATACGAGGACTGGCTATTCTCACGTGTACCTCAGTGGCTCCGGCTTCGCGCAGCAGTTTCACAATCTTCAGGGATGTGGTGCCGCGCACTATCGAGTCATCGACCATCACCACCCTCTTGCCGGAAACGATGCTGCGGACGGCTGAAAGTTTCATCTTCACACCCTTCTCGCGCATCGCCTGAGTAGGCTGTATGAATGTACGTCCGACATACTTGCTCTTGACAAGACCTATCTCATACGGTATGCCGCTTTCCTGGGCATACCCCATTGCAGCACTCAGGCTTGAATCAGGGACACCAATCACTATGTCGGCATCGCACGGACACTCGCGGAAAAGGCGTCTTCCGCTCTCCTTGCGGTAAGCGTGGACGTTGCAGCCGTCAATGTCGCTGTCCGGACGGGCAAGGTAAATGTAATCCATCGAACACATCTTATGACGCTGGAACTGTGAGAAACGGTGGCTCCTGATTCCGTGATGGTCTATCGTCACTATCTCACCCGGTTCCACGTCACGGAGGAAAGTTGCACCAACTATGTCGAAAGCACAGGTCTCGCTGCTGACGACATAGCCGTCACCGAGACGGCCGATTGACAGCGGCTTGAAACCGTACTTGTCACGAGCGGCATATATCCTGTTCCTCGTCATCACAAGGAATGCAAAACTGCCCTCCATCATATTGAGCGCATCAGATATCTGAAAGATACGTGGCTTGTTGCTGTCCTTCTTGATAAGATGGCCGAGAATCTCGCTGTCCATCGCGCTCTGGAAAAGACTTCCTCTATTCTCAAGATAGCTCACTATCTGAGGTGCATTCACAAGAGCGCCTTCATCGGCTATCGCGAAATTGCCGGAATGATGATGGAAGAAGAAAGGCTGGAGATTGTCGCTGCCACCTTTGTTCACGTTGGCATAACGCACATTCCCGATTCCCATTTCACCGCTCAATGAACTGAGCCGTTCCTGGTTGAACACTTCATTCACAAGGCCGAGCCCGCGGAAACGGTGTGCCTCGCCGTCACTGTCGAAAGTGACAATGCCTGCACCTTCCTGTCCTCTGTGCTGCAAGGAATGGAGCCCATAATAAAGGATGGATGAAGCATCCTTGACACCATATACTCCGAAAACACCCATAATCAGATTACACTTTTCAAACGGTCCAGAATCTTCCGGTAATTGTCACAAATGAAACCGAGATCGAAACGGAAACGGTCCTTGTCCAGTTTCTCGTCGGTGGCAGCATCCCACATACGGCTGGTATCAGGGCTGATTTCATCAGCCACGATTATACTTCCGTCATCTGCCCTGCCCATCTCGATACGGTAGTCTATCAGCTTGATGCCGGCTCTTGTGAAAAGTTCCACAAGCACCTCGTTCAAACGTGATACCTCAGCGAGCGTTGCATCAAGTTCTTCATAAGTCAACAGTCCGAGAGCCACAGCGTGATGACGGTTAAGAAGAGGATTTCCGAGACCTTCATTGTCATACTTCAGCTCATACACCACATTCTGCGACTTGAATCCATCTTCCAGACCGAGCATTGCAGCGGTCGTTCCGGCAATGTAGTTGCGCACTATGAAAAACACAGGGATCATCTTCACCTTGCGGCAAAGAATGTCACGTTCACCGGCCTTCCTGATGAAATGTGTCCTGATTCCCTCTTTTGAGAGAACTTCGAAGATGAGGGAAGATATCTCGCAGTTCAACGCTCCTTTTCCGGGGAACTCTGCTTTCTTGATTCCATCGTATGCCGTGATGTCATCCTTGAAATGGATGAGGACCTCACCGGGGGCGGCAGTCTCGAAAACCTGTTTCTCCTTTCCGTCGTATATCAGTTTCTGAGTGGACATCCGGATATCTATTTTTTACGAAAATAATTCACTGCGTTTGCAAACAGAGGCTGTAGAAGTTCGCCCTCGATATTCTTGAAGACGTTGTTCTCATAGCGCTCGCTATGGCCCATCTTTCCGAGAGTCCTGCCATCCGGGCTGATGATTCCCTCAATGGCGTAATATGAGCCGTTAGGATTGTATGGTGACTCCATCGTGGCCTGGCCCGTAGCAGGGTCTGCGTACTGGAATGCCACCTGTCCGTTCTCGAACAGAGTGCGGGCAAGACTTTCCGAAACCACAAACTTTCCCTCACCGTGGCTGACCGCTATGCTGAATGTGTCCCCTTTTGAGAATCCTGCCAGCCAGGGCGAACGGGTCGATGCCACCCTCGTGGTCACAATCTGTGATATGTGGCGGTTTATGTCGTTGCGGAAGAGCGTAGGAGATTCCTTCGTGACGCATCCGAGTTTTCCGTAAGGCAGCAGACCGCTCTTTACAAGTGCCTGGAAACCATTGCAGATACCCAGTATCAAACCGCCTCTTGCAATGAGTCTTCCTATTTCCTCAGCAATGTCAGGAGTGTTGAGCACGCTTGCAATGAACTTCGCGCTTCCGTCAGGCTCATCACCGAGTGAGAAACCACCGCAAAGAGCAAGTATATGGCAATTGGAAATATCTTCCTTCATTCTCCGGATGGATTCGAGTACATCATCACCGTCAAGATTGCGGAATACACCCAAGTTCACCTGAGCTCCTGCAGTGCGGAAAGCCTTTGCGGTATCGTAATCACAATTGGACCCCGGGAATACAGGAATGTAGACGACAGGAGTCTCCACAGGTTCACCCTTGTATTTTTCAGGTTCCGTCTCAGAAGGCTCGCCCACTCCGTCTGGAATAACGTTTTTGTGCGAAGGCTCGGCTGTCGCAGGGTAAATCCTGGAGAATCTTCCACAGCACTCTTCGAGGAGCCTTGCATTGCGGATGTCTTCTCCATTGATGCGGCTCATTCCGTTCACGGCAGCAGTCACCTCACCGAGAAGTGCGGCATTCTCATAATCAAGCTCCACTTCGGACTCGACAAGGATTGAACCGTACTTGTAGTCGAAGAGGAAATCATCTCCGAGATTGACGTCGAAACCGAGTGCGTTTCCGAAAGAGCATTTGGCAAGAGCCTCCGCTATGCCTCCGAAACCGAGAGAATAAGCGGAAACTATATTCTTTGAGAGAATCTGTTCACGGACAAAATCCCAATTACGCTTAAGTTGCCGGGTGTCAGGCATCTTATTATCAAGAGGGGTATGTCTGACAAGATATATCCTGTTGCCCGGCTTCTTGAACTCAGGCGAGATTACCACATTTGCATCCACGGCAGTGATTCCGAAGGCTATCAATGTCGGAGGTACGTTCAAGTGCTCGAAGGTGCCGCTCATTGAATCTTTCCCGCCGATTGAAGGAAGGCCGAGGAGAGCCTGCATCTTCAGGGAGCCGAGAAGAGCGGCCAGAGGCTTGCCCCAGCTGTGAGGATCGTCAGTCATCCTTTCGAAATATTCCTGGCAGGAGAATCTGATGGAGGACCAGTCACCACCGGCAGCTACAATCTTCGTGCAGGCCTCAATCATTGCATAAGCTGCTCCGTGGTACGGACTCCAGCTTGATAAGTAAGGATTGAAGCCGAACGCCATCATACTTGCCGTATCGGTGTATCCATCAGCAGGTATTTTCTCCACGGAAACCTGAGTTTCAGTGTTCTGGTAGCGGCCGCCGAAAGGCATCAGGACAGTCGAGCGTCCGATAGTGGAGTCGAACATTTCTATGAGTCCTTTCTGCGAAGTGACATTGGAAGAGGAGAGCATCGCGCACATCTTGTCCTCAAGCGTATCGCCATCAACCTCCTGGTGGAAGATGTCCTTGTCCTCGACAGGCTGAATCTCAGCCTTGGAGTAATGCTTCGCTCCGGCGCTGTCGATAAATTCACGTGAAAGGTCAGCGACTGCATCTTTATTGTAGAAAAGTCGCATCCTTCCGGTGTCAGTGACATCGGCAACGTATGTCACCTCAATGTTCTCACTCGAACAGTAGGATTCAAACTCCTGTCTCGACCCAGCCTCGACAACGACGGCCATCCTTTCCTGCGACTCACTGATGGAGAGTTCCATAGGATTGAGACCGCTGTATTTGACAGGAACTCTGTCAAGGTATATGTCAAGACCGTCGGCAAGCTCACCTATGGCAACGCTTACACCTCCTGCCCCGAAATCGTTGGATTTCTTTATCAGGCGGGTCACTTCCGGACGGCGGAAAAGCCGCTGAAGCTTTCTCTCTTCAGGAGCGTTACCCTTCTGCACCTCACTGCCGCAGGTTTCAAGGGAACTTTCGGTATGTTCCTTAGAAGAGCCTGTCGCGCCACCTATCCCGTCACGCCCGGTCCTGCCTCCGAGAAGGAGGATGACATCACCCGGAACAGGGCTTTCGCGCCGCACGTCCGATACCTTCACCGCACCTACAACCGCACCTACCTCAAGGCGCTTGGCAGTATATCCTTCGTGATATATCTCACGGACGTGAGTGGTGGCAAGTCCGATCTGGTTACCGTAGCTTGAATATCCGGCAGCAGCCTTGCGGCTTATCACCTTTTGCGGCAGCTTACCTGGAATAGTCTCTGACACAGGTTTGTATATGTCGCCGGCTCCCGTCACGCGCATCGCCTGATACACGTATGACCTGCCAGAGAGCGGATCACGTATCGCTCCTCCAAGACAGGTGGCCGCACCTCCGAAAGGTTCTATTTCGGTAGGATGGTTGTGTGTCTCATTCTTGAACTGGAGAAGCCATTTCTCTTTCTGACCATCGACATCCACATCAATGAAGATACTGCACGCGTTGTTCTCCTCGCTGCGCTCCATATCGTCAAGAAGTCCCTTTTTGAGCAGATATCGTCCGCCTATGGTGGCAATCTCCATAAGGCAGAGGCTCTTTCCTTCCCTTCCAAGTTCACTGCGCATATCGTGCAGCATACCGAGCGAAGATTCAATCTCGTCCCTGATGAAGGAATCGTCCACCTTTATCTCAGTAAGGTCGGTGGTGAACGTGGTATGGCGGCAGTGGTCGCTCCAATAAGTGTCGAGTATCCGAAGTTCGGTTTCCGTCGGGTTGCGGCGTTCCTTCCTGAAGTACAGGACAACCTCACGGAGATCGTCGGCATTCATTGCAAGCCCCTTGGCAGAGCAGAACTGTTGGAGATCGCTCTCCTGCATATCTGTGAAGCCGTCAAGCTCTTCAAGAGGACGTACATCGGCCTTGGTGTTGAAATCGAGACGGGAAAGATCTTTCTCCCTCGATTCCACGGCATTGATGTAGTAGTGACGCACGGTTGAGAGAGTCTCGTCGGAAATGTCGTCGTCAAAGACGAGGAGACGGGACGAGCGGATCTGCACGTCAGCCTTCGGGTCGATCAGATGCACGCAGTCCACGGCAGAAGAGGCTCTCTGGTCGAACTGCCCGGGAATATATTCCACGGCAAGGTACTTCTTCCCTTCAAGAGGAAATTCCTCCATCACGTTATCAGTGACAACCTCTCCGAAAACCGAATATCTGCACTTGTCGAAGAGTTCACGGCTGAAGCCGCTCAGGTCATATACATTGAGAAGCCTCAGGGAACGGAGACCCAGAGAAAGGTTTTCGTTCAGTTCGCTCAGGAGGCTCTGTGCCTCCACCTGAAATCCCGAATACTTTTCTACGAAAATCCGGATGCTGTCCATATTCTATATCTGTGTGTTTTCTATCGCTTCAGTCTGTTTCTGCCGGAACTCAGAGAGCTTTTCAGCAAGGGTCGCATCGTTGAGTGAAAGAATCGAGACGGCAAGAAGAGCAGCATTCTTCGCTCCGTTCACAGCAACAGTCGCCACCGGTATCCCGGAAGGCATCTGCACCATCGAAAGAAGTGAGTCCAGTCCTCCGAATGCCTTGCCCGAAATAGGAACCCCCACGACAGGGATTGTGGTCATCGCAGCGGTGACTCCGGGAAGATGGGCCGCACCGCCTGCGCCGGCGATAATAACTCCGAGACCCCGTTCCTTTGCGCCGGAAGCCCAGTCGAAAAGGAGTTTGGGAGCCCTGTGTGCGCTGATTACCCTTTTTTCGTACTCTACACCGAATTCGTCAAGAGTCCTGAACGCGGCGGACATCACTTCGAGGTCACTCGTGGACCCCATAACTATCCCGACCTTCATAACCGTCACGCGAAGAAGAGTTTTGAAAGAGTCATAGGATCGACGTACCTGCCGTCCTTATAGACACGCATATTGCCGGAGGCAATCTCATCGATGAGCATCACGTTTCCATCCTTGTCGTATCCGAACTCGAACTTGATGTCATACAGGACGAGGCCCTTCGACAGAAGGTCATCCGCCACGATGCGGGTTATCTTCTGTGCCATAGCCTTGATATCTTCATACTGCTGGGAACTCATCACACCGAGCATCACAAGAGCATCCTTGGTAACGAGAGGATCACCTTTCTCATCATTCTTGAAGGTAGTCTCAACATACTCGGCAAGGTCAGCCCCCTCTTCCACGTAATCGCTGTAGCGGCGGTAGAAGCTTCCCACCGCCTTGTGGCGGCAGATGACTTCAAGCCCTTTGCCGAACACCTTTGCAGGAAGCACCTCCATCGTAGTCTCTTTAAGGTCAGCACTCACGTAATGTGTCCGGATACCCGCAGCGTTTATCTTTTCAAAGAAATATACAGACATACGGAGATTGACGTCACCGACACCTTCAATGGTCAGGCCTACTGAATTTTCACCGGGATCGAAGACACCGTCCTTGCCGGTGCAGTCGTCCTTGAACTTAAGAAGATAGTTGCCATTCTCAAGAGCGTATACGTTCTTGGTCTTACCTGTATATACGAGTTCCATAAACTGATTGTTGAAAATGATAAAGCGCAAAAATACACTATTGGAGACGATATTTGAAGTATCGGTACTCTGTAATTTTCAACATAAACATGTGTATAACTTTTATTGGTGAAAAATCACAACTCTTTTTGTCAATCTGTCAAAAAACTGTACCTTTGCAAAAATTAGAACGGATGAAACCTACCCTTTGGCTGACTGACGGCCGCTCTGCGGCAATTTCACTTGGGTGTTTCGTTTCTATTTTTGTTGATTGACGGCATTTGAAGCCGTCATTTTTTTTGTATGGCCGTATGAAAGACGCAATGCTGATAAAAGGCGGAACACTTGTACTTCCCGAAGGGCTTGTCCAGAGCGACATCCTGATAGAGGAAGGCGTAATTTCCAGCATCGCCCGCGACATAGTCCCTGAGGAAGGAGTCAAAGTCGTTGATGCTTCAGGAAAGACTGTATCATACGGACTTGCCGACGTTCACGTGCATTTCCGCGAGCCGGGATATGCTTACAAAGAGACAATCGCCACAGGCTCGGCGGCGGCAGCACGTGGAGGCTATACCTGCGTGTGCCCGATGCCGAATCTCAGCCCCGCCCCGGACTCTCCTGATAATCTCGGGAAGGAGCTTGATATAATCCGCAGGGACGCTGTGATTGACGTCCGGCCGTATGCCACCATCACCATCGGCAGGCTGGGGAAAGAGACAGTTGATTTCGCCTCGATGAAGGCGCTCTGCGCAGCCTTCTCCGATGACGGCAGCGGAATCCAGGATGAAGAGACGATGCTCAAGGCCATGACCGTGGCTGCCCGGGAGAATGTGATAATTGCGGCCCACTGCGAGGACAACTCACTTCTCCACGGCGGATACATCCACGATGGCAGCTACGCTGCAAAGCACTCACACCGTGGAATTTGCTCTGAAAGCGAATGGGGACAGATAGCGCGTGACCTGCGTCTTGCCAAGGAATCAGGGTGCGCCTACCACGTATGCCACATTTCCACTAAGGAGAGCGTCGAACTCATACGCAGGGCCAAGGCTGAAGGTGTGGATGTAACCTGCGAGACCGCCCCTCACTATCTCGTCCTTACTCAGGACGACCTCCAGGAGGACGGACGTTTCAAGATGAATCCCCCGCTCCGCGACAAGGAAGACCGCAAGGCCCTTGTCGAAGGGCTGTTGGACGGTACCATCGATATGATTGCGACAGACCACGCTCCACATTCAGCAGAGGAGAAGTCAAAAGGTCTGGAAAAGAGCGCAATGGGCATCACGGGGCTTGAAACGGCATTTCCGGTTCTTTACACCACCCTTGTGAAGGGAGGCGTCATCTCCCTGGAAAAGCTGTTCGAATTGATGTGTACGGCTCCGCGCAGACGCTTCCGGCTGGGAGGCGGCCTTGCCGAAGGGCAGAGCGCAGACATTGCTGTGTTCGACCTCTCATCTTCCGGGAGGATTGATTCAAGTAAATTTCTCTCCAAAGGAAAATCCACGCCGTTCGACGGTATGGAGGTCAGTGGAGAATGCATAATGACAATATTCAAAGGAAAAACCATATATGAAAAGCAAACGACTTGTTCTTGAAAGCGGTGAAGTTTTCGATGGCATCGGATTCGGTGCCCAGGGAAGCGTTTCCGGGGAGATTGTCTTCAACACCTCTATGGTGGGCTATCAGGAGATAATCTCGGATCCGGCATACGCCGGTCAGATTGTTGTGATGACTTATCCCCCTATGGGACAATATGGAATCACTGACGAGGATTCTGAATCGAGGTTTCCGGCAATCGCCGGTCTCGTAGTTCGCGAATATTGCGACACGCCTTCGAATTTCAGATACACCAAGACTCTTTCGGAAGAGATGTCAGAACACGGGGTGACCGGACTTAGCGAAATCGACACACGCATGCTGACACGTACCATACGCGACAAGGGATGCATGAAAGCGGCGATAGTAGACGGTGACACGAGTGTGGAAGATGCTCTCAAGCTCATATCTTCATCCGCGGCCTCAGGTCCTGAAAGTCCTGTTGCCAAGGCAAGTTGCAGCAAAAGGTGGTTCAGGCGCACCCCACAGCACAAGTTCGACGTCGTCGTGATTGACTGCGGCCTGAAGTACAGCCTGATTGACGCCCTGATAGCGAGAGGCTGCAATGTGACTGTGGTTCCTTTCAACACCACAAAGGAGGAGATTGAAAGATTCCAGCCTGACGGCATCGTTATTTCAAGCGGCCCGGGCGACCCACGCAGGCTTCCAGAGCTGGTGGCGGCGGCAGGTGAGCTGAAGGGGAAGTACCCTCTTTGCGGGATAGCGCTCGGACATCAGATTCTCGCGCTGACCTACGGTGCTGAAATCCAGAGGATGAAAGCAGGACATCACGGAGGAAGGCCTGTAAGGCTCGTGAAGGAAGAGAGAATAGTTACAGTTGAGCACAACCACAACTTCACCGTGGACCTTTCCTGCGTCTGCGACAAGGATGTGGAGATTCTTTACGAAGATGTGGTGGACCATAGTATCGAAGGAATTGTTTGCAACCGAGACAAGGTCATTTCCAGCCAGTTCTATCCTGAAGGAGCCCCGGGTCCGAAGGAAGAGCTCGTGCTTGACACTTTCGTTGATTGGATGAAAAACAGATAGGAGGAATACATTATGCCAAGAAGAACAGACATAAAGAAAGTAATGGTGATCGGTTCCGGCCCTATCGTCATCGGCCAGGCCGCAGAATTCGACTACGCAGGGACACAGGCCTGCCTTGCCCTCAAGGAAGAGGGTTATGAGGTGGTGCTCGTAAACTCCAATCCTGCCACCATAATGACAGACACACACATAGCCGACAAGGTCTATATGGAGCCTCTTGACCTGGAATACGTCGCCAAGATCATACGTTATGAGCGTCCGGACGCCATAGTCCCGGGGCTCGGCGGCCAGACAGGTCTCAATCTTGCGGTGAAACTTGCAAAGAAAGGAGTCCTCGACGAATGTCAGGTGGAGATTCTCGGCACCTCTTTCGAAAGCATCGAGCAGGCTGAGGACCGTGAGCTCTTCAAGGAACTCTGCATCAGTCTGGGCGAGCCGGTCATACCGTCAGAAATCTGCTATTCCATCGAAGACGGTGTAAGAATTGCCGCTGAGATCGGTTATCCGGTGGTACTTCGTCCGGCCTTCACCCTCGGTGGAACAGGCGGAGGATTCGCGGGAGACGAAGAGGAACTCCGCGACATGATGCGCAACGCCCTCGCTCTTTCACCTGTACACCAAGTACTTGTGGAGAAGAGTGTGAAAGGCTACAAGGAGATTGAATTTGAAGTGATGCGCGACAGCAAGGACACTGCAATCACCATCTGTTCGATGGAGAACGTGGACCCGGTGGGAATCCATACCGGAGACTCCATCGTAGTGGCTCCAGTCCAGACTCTTGCCGACAAGGAATACGAGATGCTGCGCAACAGCGCGCTCAAACTCATCCGTGCCCTGAAGATTGAAGGAGGCTGCAATGTGCAGTTTGCGCTTGACCCTCTCTCGTTCAACTACTACATCATCGAGGTGAATCCGCGCGTGTCACGTTCGTCTGCTCTTGCCTCGAAGGCAAGCGGCTTCCCTATCGCCCGCGTGACTGCGAAGATTGCCGCAGGGCTCACTCTTGACGAGATTACAATAGCTGGTGCACCAGCCTGCTGCGAACCTTCAATCGACTACGTGGTCACAAAGATTGCCCGCTTCCCGTTCGACAAGTTCAGTGAGGCCATCAACGAACTCGGAACCCAGATGAAGGCAACAGGAGAGGTGATGAGCATCGGGCGCACGGTGGAGGAGAGCCTGCTCAAGGCCATACGCTCACTTGAGATTGGAGTGAAGCACCTCTTCAAGCCTAAATTCGTCAATATGACCAACGAAGAGCTGATGAAGTATATCGTCAAGTTCCCTGACGACCATCTCTTCGCAATCGCGCAGCTCATACGTAACGGCGTGGACACAAGGCTGATATACGACCAGACCAAGATAGATATGCTCTTCCTTGACAAGATAGTGAACATCGTGGCGATGGAAGAGAGGCTGAAGGCCGCCCCGAAAGACAGGGACACCCTTCTCCAGGCAAAGAGAATGGGCTTCTGCGACGAATATATCAAGACTTTGTGGGGACTGACGCTCAAGGAGATGCTTGATTTCAGGAAATCACTTGGAATCAAGCCGGTATATAAATTCATAGACAGCTGTGCAGCCGAATTTGAAACATACGTCCCTTACTTCTACTCAACTTACGAGCAGGAGAACGAGAGCATCTCAAGCAACCGCAAGAAGATAGTTGTCCTTGGCGCTGGCCCGATCCGAATCGGCCAGGGAGTCGAGTTCGACTACTCAACCGTACACGCCATCTGGGCGATACGGGAAGCCGGATATGAAGCAATCATCATCAACAACAATCCTGAGACAGTATCCACCGACTACACCATTTCCGACAAGCTCTACTTCGAGCCGCTCACAGTGGAGGACGTAATGAACGTCATCGAGCACGAGAAGCCGGAAGGAGTCATCGTCACTCTCGGAGGCCAGACCGCCATCAATCTTGCCGGACCTCTTGCCGAACTCGGAGTGCCTATCATCGGCACACAGATTGACGCAATCGACAATGCTGAGGACCGCAAGCTCTTCGAGGCCATTATGCGCAAAACAGGAATACCTCAGCCGAAAGCCAAGGCCGTCACTGACGTAGAAGAGGGTGTGAAAGCAGCGGAAGAGATCGGATATCCTGTACTTGTAAGGCCGAGCTTCGTTCTCGGAGGACGTGCCATGATGATTGTCGGCAACGAGGCAACTCTCCGTCATTATCTTCACAACGCTGTGGAAATCAACGAGAACTCCCCTGTCCTCGTGGACAAGTACATTATGGGACGCGAAACTGAGGTGGATGCAATCTGCGACGGTGAGAACGTCCTGATTCCCGGCATTATGGAACACGTCGAAAAGACGGGCATCCACTCGGGAGACTCCATCAGCGTATATCCTTCCTTCACGCTCAGCAAGGCTGTCAAGGAAAAGATAATCGACTACACCGTACGTCTCGGCAAGGAGATCGGCATAGTGGGCCTCTTCAACATCCAGTACATCGTGGACAAGAACGACGAAGTATATGTAATCGAGGTCAATCCGCGCTCCTCACGCACGGTTCCGTTCCTCTCCAAATCGACCGGCGTGCCTATGGCCAAGATAGCCACTATGGTTATGCTCGGCAAATCTCTCAGGGAGCAGGGCTACACCGAAACTTATCTTCCTGAAAGAAAGCGCTATTATGTGAAGACACCTGCATTCTCGTTCAACAAGATAAAAGGAATCGACACATATCTTTCACCTGAAATGAAATCCACGGGAGAAGCCATCGGATACGACACGACCCTCAACCGCGCTGTGTACAAATCGCTCAGGGCATCCGGAATGTCGGTCGAGAACTACGGCACTATACTCGTGACACTCGCAGACAAGGACAAGGAAGAGGCGCTCCCTCTTGTCAAAAGATTCTATGACCTCGGTTTCAACATCGAAGCTACCAAGGGCACAGCACAATTCCTCAAGAGTAGAGGCATCCGCACACGCTGCCTGAAGAAGCTCAGCGAAGGAAGCGACGACATCTGCACTTCACTCCGCAAGGGCCACGTGACCTACGTAATCAACACCATTGACGTAAATCAGCGCTCAACACACCTTGACGGCTACGAGATACGCCGCACCGCAGTGGAGAACAACGTGACGATATTCACAGCCCTGGAGACAGTGAAAGTGCTGCTTGACGTCCTTGAAGAGATAACCTTCGGAATCTCAACGATAGACGAAGAGTACAAACATCAATAGACACAACAGCTTATGCAGGAGTCTTCATTCACAATCAAGTCCAATGGGAAGATTGCCTTGAACACCTTCAGGATGATTCTTGAAGGCGACACCTCGGCCATCAGCGGAAGCGGACAGTTCGTTCAAATCGAATTGCCCGGAAAGTTCCTTAGACGTCCGATTTCAGTCTGTGACTACGATGCAGGAAGTCTCACCCTCATCTACAAGGTGGTTGGCGAAGGCACTGCCCTGATGAGCAGGATGGCGGAAGGAGAGACTCTTACGATTCTGACAGGCCTCGGGCACGGATTCGATGCTGACAAGTGCAAAGGAAAGGCTCTTCTTGTAGGCGGAGGCGTAGGTACCGCCCCTCTTTACAGGCTCGCCCGCGAACTCCGCTCCAAAGGAAAAGAGGTGACGGTGATCCTCGGATTCAACTGCAAGGACGAAGTGATGCTTGAAGAAGAGTTCAAGTCACTAGGAGCCGAAGTGACTGTCACAACCGCAGACGGTTCAGTTGGCGTGAAAGGATTCGTCACAGATCCCCTGGGGAACGTGGGCGGATATGACTATCTTTACACCTGCGGCCCTAAAGTGATGATGAAGGCTCTTTGCCGGAAAGTTACCGTTCCCGGTGAACTGAGTATGGAAGAGAGGATGGGATGCGGCTTCGGAATCTGCTACGGATGCACCTGCAACACATCTTCCGGTACCAGAAGAGTATGCAAGGACGGCCCGGTATTCAAAAAGGAGGAGATAATATGGTAAACGATGTTCTCGGAGTGAATCTTTGCGGAGTTTCCCTCTCAAATCCTGTGATTCCGGCAAGCGGCACTTTCGGCTTCGGACTTGAGATGGCCGGAGAATTCGACATCAATGTCCTCGGAGGAATATCCTTGAAGGGAACCACCTTCGAAGCCCGCTACGGGAACCCGACACCGAGGATTGCAGAGTGTACCGGAGGAATGATCAATTCCGTCGGTCTCCAGAATCCCGGCATCGACGTTCTGGTGGGAGAAAGGCTCCCGTCACTGAGAAAGATATACAAGGGAGCGATTATCGCCAACATAAGCGGCTTTTCCGTAGAAGAATACGTAAAATGCTGCGGCAGAGCCGCCGAAGCCCCGGAAACGGACATAATCGAGGTGAATGTATCCTGCCCGAACGTACACAACGGAGGAATGGCCTTCGGAACTTGTGCGGAGTCGGCGGCAAAGGTCACTTCATCCGTGAAGAAGGTATGCGGAGACAAGCCGGTATTCATCAAGCTGAGCCCTAACGTGACGGACATAGTTTCCATAGCTAGAGCCTGCGAAGATGCCGGAGCTGACGGCATAACCCTGATAAACACACTGCTCGGTATGAGGATTGACATCCGCAGAAGGACTCCGGTGATAGCCAACAAGATGGGCGGCTTCTCCGGAAGGGCGGTATTCCCGGTTGCAGTCAGGATGGTATATCAGGTGAGTCACGCCTGCCACATCCCCGTGATGGGATGCGGAGGTGTCGCTACGACTGATGACGTAATCGAGATGATGATGGCCGGAGCCACAGCCGTACAGGTTGGGGCTGAGAATCTGCGCAACCCTTATGCCTGCCCTCAGATCATAGAAGCTCTTCCTGCAAGGATGAAAGAGCTTGGAATAGAAAAATTAACTGACATTATCGGAATAGTGGAATAATATGGCTAAAGACGTAATTATTGCCTGCGATTTCAGCAACGCACAATCTACACTTGATTTTCTCGACAAGTTTCCTCAGGGAACTAAGCCTTTCGTAAAGATAGGGATGGAACTCTTCTACGGGGCCGGTCCGGAGATAGTCCGCCAGATCAAGAGCCGCGGACACAAGATTTTCCTCGACCTCAAGCTGCACGACATTCCAAACACCGTCCGCAAGACAATGCAGGTGCTTTCGGCACTTGACATCGATATGACCAACGTCCACGCCGCCGGCACCATCGATATGATGAAGGCTGCGCTTGAAGGACTTACCCGCCCTGACGGCAGCCGTCCGGTCCTTGTCGCTGTGACACAGCTCACATCCACCTCCCAGGAAAGGATGCAGAACGAGCTCCTGATCGGAGCAACGATTGAAGATACAATCTCACAGTATGCCTTCAACGCAAAATGTGCAGGCCTTGACGGAGTGGTTTGCTCCCCTCTTGAAGCATCGATTGTAAAGAAGCGCTGCTCAAGTGAATTTTACGCAGTCACTCCCGGGATACGGTTCGCTGATTCCACAGCGGACGATCAGGTACGCATCACCACACCGGCACGGGCACGCGAAATAGGTTCAGACTACATCGTGGTGGGACGCCCTATCACAGCCGCAGCTGACCCTGTCGCCGCTTACAACAGATGCGTAAGCGAGTTCCTGGGCTAATAGACCGGAGTGGCTGAGCGGAATATCCATTCAAACAATCTTACCGAAAACAAAACACAGACGATATATGGAAAGAACCATTGCAAAACAACTGCTTACCATAGGCGCAGTATTCCTGCGTCCTGAAGAGCCGTTCACTTGGGCCAGCGGAATCAAGAGCCCGATCTATTGCGACAACCGGCTCATACTTTCAGCCCCGGCCGCCCGCGAGGTGGTTGAAAAGGCCATTGCCGAGAAAGTAAAGGATAAATTCCCTGAAGCACAGATGCTTATGGGAACTTCGACAGCCGGTATCGCCCACGCTGCCATAGCTGCGACAATCCTTGGACTCCCGATGGGATATGTACGCTCAGAAGCCAAGACCCACGGACGCAACAACAAGATTGAGGGCAAGATGGAACCGGGTACCAAGGTAGTCGTAA
This sequence comes from Candidatus Cacconaster merdequi, assembly GCA_018064345.1. Taxonomy (GTDB): domain Bacteria; phylum Bacteroidota; class Bacteroidia; order Bacteroidales; family UBA932; genus Cacconaster; species Cacconaster merdequi. The sequence goes on along the minus strand of JAGHVK010000108.1, from coordinate 1,715 downwards.
TCGAAGACCTTATATCTACAGGCGGCAGCGCAATCGATGTCGTCGATGCACTCCGCGAGGCAGGAGCCGAAGTCCTCGGCATAGTAAGCATCTTCACATACGGAATGAAGAAAGGTCTGGACCGTATAGCAGCAGCCGGTACGGTCAATTACTCTTTGTCGAATCTTGACACTCTCGTGGAAGTTGCAGCGGAAATGAACTACATCGCTCCGGAGTGGAAAGAGAGAATCATATCTTTCAGAAACAATCCGTCCGACGAAAGTTGGATCAAATGACATCCGATGAAACACCTTATTGACCCTACGGACCTCACCAAGCAGGAGACCGATGAGATAGTCGCCCTCGCTGAAAACATCATCGCCAACCGCGAGAAATACCGCGACGAGCGCCGATACCACAAACTCGCCACACTCTTCTACGAACCATCCACACGTACAAGGCTCAGTTTCACCTCCGCAATGATGGAACTCGGTGGAAACGTGCTCGGATTCTCCGACGCCAACAGTTCTTCCGTAAGCAAAGGTGAAACCGTGGAAGATACTGTCCGCGTAGTAGGCAACTTCGTCGATGTAATAGCGATGCGCCATCCTTTGGAAGGAGCGCCTTTCGTTGCATCACAATATTCGAAGGTTCCAATCATCAACGCAGGTGACGGCTCACACGCCCACCCTACCCAGACTCTTACCGACCTTCTCACCATCAAGCGCGAATTGGGCCATATCGATGGCATTACCATCGGATTCTGCGGCGACCTCAAGTTCGGACGCACCGTACACTCTTTGATAAAGGCCCTTTCCCGTTACGAGAACGTGAAGGTCATACTCATCGCTCCGGACGAACTGCGCCTGCCGAGCTACATCAAGCAGGACGTGTGCGACAAACAGGGAATCTGCTATCGCGAAGTCAAGACCATCGAAGAAGTGATCGGCGAACTTGACGTGCTCTATATGACAAGAGTGCAGAAAGAGCGTTTCCTCGACGAGGAAGAATTCGAGAGAGTGAAGGACTGTTTCGTCCTTGATGCAGAAAAGATGAAAGGAGCAAAGGCAAAGATGGCAATACTGCACCCGCTTCCACGCGTGAACGAAATCCTCCCTGAAGTGGACGATGACCCACGGGCAGCCTACTTCCGTCAGGTGGAGAATGGCAAATTCGTAAGGATGGCCCTGATAACCAGCTTAATAAAGTGGAAAAACGACCCGTCCCACCCAATGCCGGAGCATCCGCAGTACATTGAAGACAACAGGTACAGATGCCACAACTCCAAGTGCATCAGCAACCACGAGAAGCTGAAGACACTGATTCACATCACCGACTCAGGAGTACGCCGTTGCGTATATTGCGACGCAATAGTAACGGAAAACAAGTAGTATTCCCTACCCTGTTGTATGGCAGCCCCCCGACAGTTACATATTGAACTGCCGGGGGCTGTTGCACTCTCACAACAAGGTACATATCTGAACGTCAGCAGAAATCACAACGCAGAAAAAGAAAACTGAGGGCCGCAGTTCTAAGGACCCGTTTTGAAATGGGACTTAGAACCTTGTTTGAAATGATGCTTATCCTTCAAAATATTTTTGAAATTCAAAATAAAGACTTACCTTTGTAAAACATTGGTGCTTGGGCCGGGAGGTTAGGCACTGGTCTGCAAAACCAGTTAGAGCGGTTCAATTCCGCTAGGCACCTCTCCAATCCGCAATAGAGTTCGCTCTACT
>JAGHVK010000017.1 GCA_018064345.1 Candidatus Cacconaster merdequi | reverse complement strand
GATATCGGACGAAAGCACGAGAGAAAGAGAATTCGGTAATCTCAAAAAGATTAATGACAATTATCCGAAGTATGTCATTTCAATGACACCTCTCGTAAAGAGAAGTGATGACGACGGAATTTTCCACCTCTCATTAAGGGAATTCCTTTATTATGGCTTATGATGGGGTTTAACACCCCACTCCATATCTGGAGTCTCCTGATATGCCTAAGCCGCCTACCTCTGTAAGTTTCGTGGCGGCTGAAAGAAAGAATCTTTATTGAAAAACAACCGATAACCCATCATCTTTTGTATCTATCCGTTTGGCTATTCAGACGGATATTGTAACTTTGCAGTTCGAAGTGGAATTCAGCAAAACAATGATAGATAACAACATAGCTTTTTCGAGCAAGGATAGACTCTACAGCTGTCCGGAGGTCTGCGTGATAGGTCTCAATAATCAGGACGTGATCTGCCAGGCCAGTCCCGTCGACGGGGAAATGCGTGAAGGTGATGATAATTGGTAACAACTAAATTATATGATAGAAAAGACGAACACAGCCCTTGAGGCTAACCAACCTTACAGTAGTCCGAAGACCAAGGTGGTCTTTGTGAAGATGCAGGGCATTCTCTGTGGAAGTGAAATAAATGGAGATGCAAACACCACCGAAATGGAAGTAGGTGATGACAACTGGTAATTAAAAAAGATGAACTATATGAAAAAGACAATCAAAACTATCCTTTGCACATTGGCCTTGGCTGTGCTGGCTGTTTCCTGCCAGAAGGAAATCAATGAAGCCGAGCCCGTGGCCAACGTCAAGAAAACTATCGATATAAGCATCAATGGTCTGATGGGTGAATACACACAGGTTGATGCCACCCGGTCCGAGCTGGTCAACACTATCCGTGTATCATGGAATGCTGGCGATGTAGTGTATGTGTATGACGGTAACTCCTGCCTTGGTTCACTCGTAGCGTCGCTTGACGAAAACGAAGACAACAGATATGCACTCCTTTCTACCGGCAACGGCCATACCGTAACTGCACCCGAAGCAGGTACAAAGCTCACTTTGGTACACAGCCCGTTGCTCACCGAAGCACCTGCCGTCAGCAATGGTGCGATATCCATCTCCCTTGCCGGCCAGAGCGGGACAAAGGCTCCGTTCGTGACATATGCAACCTTGGATTATGTCAACGAGGCATCAATTGCCAATGCCATCGTTCCCTTCAAGTTCGCAACATCAGTGATAAGAGTGAACTGCACGGGTCTCAAAGCGGGTACCGCCATCACATCCGCCTCATTGAGCAACGTGGAAACAGCATGCAAGCTCACCCTCTCCGGAACTGCCGCGCCAATCGTGGACAGTGACGTAAACGGAATCATCGTCAGGACGGGCGATGCATACTTCGCAGCAGGCAAGGTCAACGCCGAGGGCGAAGCAGTGTTCCAGATAGCCGTTCCTAAACTCTTAACAACATCCGAAGAACGCATCTTGACAGTCACACAGGGCACTGATAGTTATAAGGATTATGATTTCACAAAGAACGGATTGTCCGCTGCGACATCAGTCAACACTGTCTGCCAATTCGGCAAAATCCCGGCCGGTGCTCTTTCAGGCAAGTTCAGCGTCAGCAACGACAATGGCGCAAATATCACTCAGGTTTACTTCTCGCAGGGCAATCTGTGGTATGGTAAGGTAGGGACAGCAAAAGTGTCCACTTTCAACTTCGAGACAAATCAATACGATGTTCCCGAAAACGACGAATGGAACTCTAACCATGTTTCCCATTTCTATTGGAGCAAGTCCGCAGAAGAAGCCGTAAAGGAAAAATACGACAAGTCACAGGACCGCAATATTGATGACGTTTTCTTCACCAACACAACCGAGACAACAGCCCAGTCCGATTTCACCGTCAATGGGGTGACCGGCAAGTTCCGTGCTCTATCGACAGCGGAGTGGCAATATCTGCTTAATTACAGAATAGTCAACGGCGGCTCAGGACTGGACAAGTCATATTCTCTCGATATTACATATGGAGGAAAGATGGGGCTTGTACTCTATCCGGACGATTATTGCGGGAATCCAATTTCAGGCGAAGTACCATACCTTCCCAATGGCGCTGTATTCCTGCCCGCCGCTGGTATTCGCCACAACAATATCGGATCTGTCGGCGAATTCGGCACATATTGGTCGTCTTCCGCTTATGATACGCCCGCCGGTGATGCTCCCGCTTATGATCTTCCCACCGACGAACCTTACAACTACGCGTTCCCTGTAGCCTTCTCAGATGAAAAAGTCATATCTGACGCACACGATTCCCGCTGGAGTGGTGCCTGTGTCCGCCTCGTCACAGACTGTAAGTAATCAACCACAATCATAGTTGAGAAGCAGATCCTCTTTGACCCGAACCCCGAAAGTTAGACAAAAAACTTTCGGGGTTTTGTTATGTCAAAATTAAAGAAACATGGCTATGCCGATAGACTCCGGTATATGCAGATGA
>JAGHVK010000080.1 GCA_018064345.1 Candidatus Cacconaster merdequi | reverse complement strand
CAGCGATGATGCGAGAGCGCAGCGTATGGAGCGCTCCAGCCAGTATGTGAACTGCATTTGGGGATGGAGCCTTTCAAATTCCCTTGCCCTGACATAATGCTGCACTCCATCGGAAATGTCGTGCCAGATGTCCACGAAAGCAAAGTCGAACTCGCCCCGGCGCATATTTCTCATAAACTCGAAAGCATCACTCTGAACAATTCTCACATCATATCTGCGCGGGAATTGAGGAAGTATATACTCTTTGAAAAGAGAGATTACGGAAGGGTCGAGCTCAACAACCGTAACGGACTCGACTTCGCTTTTAGCCAAGGCCATATAGACGAAATAGCCGAGACCGAGACCGAATGTAACGACTTTTCCGTGAGCTTTATCAACAGCATCCTGCGAAGTAACTATCTCACTGGGTTTTATCGACATCCACTCACGTCCGGCCTGCATCACGGAAGGATACCGGAACTTTTCTCGGAAATAGCCTACGCAGGGAATTTCCATATCGCCTTTGAGCAGAAGGTCGTCACTGATGAAAGCCTCGTAAGGAGCATACTCCTGATAAGTCAGGGACCACTCGCCGGAAGAGACTTCCGGGATTGAAATTCCCTGATAATATGGATTGGACAGAAATGGCTCAGGGGCAAGCCTCTTCACGCCTTCGGCAAGGTATGTATCATAAATCAGGCGCTCATCGTCAGAATTGTCCGGGTCAATGCCGCAAAAAGCCCCGAGCAGGGACCTGTATGAAAGTTCCTCATCCTCACGGCAGCAAGAGACAAGATCAGGGACCATCTCTTCCATCAGCGAGCAGGTGATGGCACGAGGCGTGTTGCAGATGAAATCACTGATCATCCACCCGACACGGCTGTTCAACTGACGTATATGTTCAATGTCATTCAAAGCAGGTTCCAAATCAAACACTCAAAAATACACAATATATCTTTATTTATATCGACACCAAGCTATTCTTAATCGGAATTGAACTATTTTTGCAATATGAATAATCATTTCAAGATAGTCATAGCCGGAAAACGCAATGCGGGCAAGAGCACTCTTATGAACCTTCTCACCGCTCAACAGGTGTCGATTGTTTCACCTGTTCCGGGAACGACAACGGATCCGGTAAGCAGGAGAATGGAAATTCCCGGCATCGGCATCTGTACCTTCGTCGATACTGCAGGTATTGACGATACGGGAATTTTGGGGGAAGAAAGGGTAAAAAAGACCTTTGCAGAGCTTCGTAGCGCAGATTTGGTGCTTGTTGTAGGTGAGTCTGAACTGCCTGGGATTTCAAAATTCGAATCCTCTACAATACATATAACGGAATTTGACGAACAGAGCCGTGATAAGATTCTCACAGAAATAGCATCAAGACTTTCCGGGAAGAGAGGCAGAACCATTCTTGAAGGACTCGTCCGGGAGGGAGACCGCATCATTCTGGTCTGTCCCATCGATGACGAAGCTCCACAGGGAAGGTTGATTCTCCCACAGGTTATGGCAATCCGCGACATACTTGACAAAAAAGGTATTGCCGAGGTGATGCAGCCGGAAGAGCTTGAAGGTTTTCTAAAAAGCAATTCAAATGTCAAACTCGTCGTCACCGACAGCCAGGCCTTCAAAGAGGTGAGCCGGATTGTGCCGGAAGATATTCCCCTGACATCTTTCAGCATATTGCTTGCAAGAAGCAATGGACCGTTCGAGACATATCTTTCGGGAATGGACTCTTTGGAAAGATTGGAAGATGGTGACAGAATACTGATGCTCGAATCCTGCGCCCATCACGCAACCTGCAATGACATCGGCCGCGTGAAGATTCCAAAGCTGCTGGCTTCAAAGACTGGGAAGAGGCTCGAATTCGACTTCGTCAGCGGACTCGGTGAATTACAGATTCCTGTGGAACAGTACGCACTTGCAATCCAGTGCGGTGGCTGTATGATTACACCTCTCGAAATCAGGGAACGCTTGCGGCCAATCATTGACGCAGGCATCCCGGCAATCAATTACGGGATGGCGCTTGCCTGGGCGAACGGCATTTTTGAAAGAGCCGTACGCCTTTTCATGCAGGAATCTGCCTTGAAATGAATAACTGATACAGATGCATGCGATAACTGACAGACAATCACTTATCTCGGCTCTCGATTGCCGGGAGCGGCAGTTCACGGAGGAACTTATTGCAGAAGGAGGCCGTATCAAAAGAGAGAACGTCGGGACAAAGACCTATCTTCGTGGATTGATTGAAATTTCCAACAAATGCCGTAAGGACTGCCTCTACTGCGGTATCAGATGTTCTAACGTTCAGGTCGAGCGCTACGAAATGTCTGAAGAGGAGATAATTTCGTGCGCCCTCAAGGCTATGGCCCTGAACTACGGTTCAATATGCATCCAGTCAGGCGAAAGGTGCGACAAGGCCTTCACTGACAGAATATCTTCCGTCATAAGGAAAATAAAGGCACTCACTGACGGCAGGACAGGTATAACGCTCTCTCTCGGTGAACAGTCACGGGAAACACTGATGGAATGGTTTGAGGCCGGAGCACATCGATATCTTCTCCGAATCGAGGCAAGCAACCCGATGCTCTACCGCCGGCTGCACCCGGAAAACAGTCTGCACAGTTACGACACACGTCTCAAAACCCTTTATGACCTGAAGGAAATAGGATATCAGGTTGGAAGCGGAGTAATGATCGGCCTGCCATACCAAACCCCCGCCGACCTTGCGGATGACCTTCTCTTCCTGAAGAATTTCGATATTGATATGGTGGGGATGGGACCTTACATCCCTCATCCTCAGACGCCTCTTGCCGCACTGCAATATCCGGCCGACGGAAGGAGGCTTGAGCTGTCGTTGAAGATGGTGGCGCTGCTGAGGATGCTTATGCCGAAAATAAATATCGCAGCGACAACCGCATTGGAGGTCCTTGACAAGAAAGGTCGCGAGAAGGCTCTTGCAGCGGGGGCGAACATTGTTATGCCTAACATCTCCCCTGCCTCATCCAAAAGCAGATATTCACTTTACGATAAAAAGACAAGCCTCTCCGAAGACATCAATCTCGAAGATGCAGAAATCGGATTCGGAGAGTGGGGTGACTCACTGCACTTCCTTGCGAAGAGAGCCGATATTGAGTAAGATATAATAGGTGAAAATCACCGTCATCCAGAGGCTGACCGAGCATTTTACGAAAACCGCGCATACAGCCACCAGCATCACTGACCCGACGATGAAAGCCTTAAGCCTGGCAGATTTCTGTTTCATGGAAAGCATCGGTATCTCACTGACAAGAAGCAGGCTGAGCGCGACGGAGGCCACAGGAATGAACCATTCACTTCCGAGAAGGTTGTGGATAAAGCCGTTGGAAGAGACCCCATAGACGCACATAGGTATCACCAGCAGAGCGCAGGCCGGAGTCGGCATTCCAAGAAAACTCTTTGACTGTCTTTCATCAAGATTGAACTTCGCAAGCCTCAGTGCCGAAAAAGCGGTGATGGCCAAAGGCACATAGCAGAGCCATCCCAAGGTGTGACCGGAGGCCTGATAGTATGAGAGAAAAGTGACTGACGGAGCGAAACCGAAACTTACAAGGTCCGCAAGGGAGTCCAGTTCCCTGCCAATCTCAGAATAGGCATTGAGAAGGCGCGCAGAAAAGCCGTCAAGGAAATCGAAACATCCCGAAAGTATCACACACAGAAGCGTCACATTGAAGTTTCCACGCAGCGCAAACAAGGACCCTATGCATCCGGAAAGCAGGTTGCACAGGGTCAATGTATTGGGAATATGTTTTCTTATACCCATCCTTCAGAACAGGTTTCTAAAGTCCGAGCTTCTTTCTTATAGCCTTCGGCACAGCATCTTTATGCACCATTATGCTGATATTGCGCATAAGAGTGTAACTCCTTGACATATAAAGATAACCGCCTTCCTGATTACTGTCTTTGCCCCAAGAGTTCTTGGTCTTGTAGAAGTAATTTCCATCCTGGTCCTTGAAGAGGCCGGTCAAGTGCATGAGGTGGTCGTCGATTGTCTTGAAAGTTTCAAAATCTGCCTGTTTGTTCTCCTGAGTCACCACAAGTTCCGGGAATTTCTTCTCGAACTTCACAGCCTCCGCATAGTCATCGACAGATGCGGGCTCTATTGCGATGCCGTTCTTATGGCAGAAAGTGGATGTGAGGTCTCCGTCCCAAGCTACGGTGAAGCCGTTTGTCAGTGCATTGTCAATCACCTCGGCAAGTTCTTCGAGAGGGATGTTGTATATCTGCTGGTGATCCCAGTTGTCAGGCACCTCCACTGATATCTTCTCGTAGAAAGGATGATGAGAGAAACTTGCAATCTCCACATAATCACTCATATCGCCAAATCCAATCTTCTCAGCGAAAGACTTGGCAGTGTAGGTCTTGCCTTCATATTCGAAAGTATCGGGCACCTGTCCCAGATATGTGTCGAAAATGGCATCCATCACCTTGAGGTATTCAGGGCTCTGGCATTTTCTTTCAACTGCTACGGAAGCCACTGCCTTTATCATGTCGGAGAGTTCCTTGTGATTGTGCTTGTCGGAAGAGTAGTTGATGCCGTGATATGCACTTTCCGGCACAATACCGTACTTCTGGACAGCATTCGTTGCCATATGAGCTATCGAGCCCGGGTTGATGTTGCCTTTTCCTCCACGAAGATAATTGTCGAAGATACGCTCACGGTAATTGTTCCTTACTGTGAACATCTCGGAGAGGTCGAACTCCCCTTTCCCCTGACGTATCAGTTCGGCTTCAAGGAAAGAGGTGGTTGCGAAGCACCAGCAGGTACCTGTCTGAGCCTGGTCCTTCACTTCAGTGACCTTGATATCCTTCACAGGAGTGAAGGTGTATATCGTCTGGGTCTGGGCAAAAGCCGCTGTCACACCGAGGGCAGCAAGCGCCAGTAAAAAGATTCTCTTCATATCCATTCAGTTATTTGATGCCGAGTTTCTTGCGGATATCCTTAGGCACCGCATCCTTGTGTACTGTGAAATCCATAGTCTTATATTTAACATAAGACTCTGACACATACCATATTCCGCTATATTTTCCAGTCAAGCCCCAGGAATTCTTCACGATGTAGTACTTGGTTCCGTTGGCATCCTTTGCGATACCGTAAAGATGCATTCCGTGGTCGTCAGTGGTGCTTTTCTCTTCATAGCCTTTCTGACGGAGTTCAGGAGTGATCTCAATCTCCTTCACCGGGCCGTTGAAGGTCTTGCGTCCGTTAGGAAGAGTACCTACCCAATGAGCCTGATCGCTGCCGGCGGCATTTACCGCTTCCATGTCAGGGACTATACCGATACCGTCACGTGTGAAACCTGTCTCGCTCACGTCAGAAGCCCAAGCAACAGTGTAGCCCTTCTCGATAGCGTTGTCGATGATTCTCATCATATCGTCAAGAGGGATATTGTATGCCTGCTCCCAGCGCCAGTTGTCAGCAACCTCCACCGGATGCTTCTCATAGTAGGAAAGATGAGTCCAGGATGTGAAATCCACATAGTCATCAGCATTGAACGGAAGAGATTCGAGATAGCTCTTCGGAGTATACTCCTTCCCCTTGTATGTGAATGTCTCCGGAACAGGGCCGAGATAAGCGGCAAGGATTCCCTTTAGACCTGAAAGCCATGCAGTTGAAAGAGTCCTGTTAGGGTTTTTGAGGATACCGTCCATATATCCCTTGAGGCCTGCCTCCATTTCATAATGAGCGTGCTTTGTGGTACCGTAGTTAAGGCCTGTCATAATCTCATCAGGAACGATTCCGTGGTCCTTCAGCACGTGGAACACATCGCCGAATGAGCTTCCCTGAGAGTAGTTGAGATGACCGTCAACCCTGATATACTTCACGGCTTTGTCGGCGTATGCATTTGAAACCACGAACATTTCTGAGAGATCGAGGTCCGGGTCGGCACATCCTTGACGGATAAGTTCCGATTCGATGAAAGAAAGTGTTGAAAAGCACCAGCAAGTACCTGAACTAGCCTGATTCTTGACAGGAGTGATCGGATTCTGTTTTACGACCTCAAACTTGAAGCCATCCTCCGGTGCCTTTATTTCAGCTTTTTCAACGTCCTGAGCCATTGCAGAAACGCAAATGGTCAGTGCAGCCGCAATAATAAAACAACGTTTCATAATATAGGTTTGTTAATGATTTTCCTTCTTGAAAGCACTCTTGTCAATATACCAGGCTGTGCATTATTCTGGTCAGGGTAAGGTTTTCGTCATCACCGCCATATTCCCAGTTCATTATGCCACGCAGTCCATTGACCTTTATATATCTGCATTTCACTTCGAGGGACTGCTCGTTCTCGTAGCCCATTATGAAATTGCCGTTGCGGTCCACAAGGTACGGGCACTGGGCCTGATTGTCCCATCTTGAGTAGTAGCCCTCAGGGGTATGGCGCAAGTTCTTGAAAGAGCCTCCGCCCGGAATCTTCACTTTCCCCCTTCCGAAGAAAGGAACGCCCATCACTATCTTGTTGACAGGAACTCCGGCCAAGATATGCTCCCTGACGGACCTGTCGGCGGACCAGGCGGCAGTGCGGTCGGAAAGATAAAGGGCACAATGGTGTGTAGCTCCTTCTTCCATATCATAGGTCATAATATTGATGAAATCCATATATGGAACAATGGCCTTGAAATCGTAATATTTAGGGTCACAGCAACTTGCAAGGGATATTACCTTCTTCGGGCCAAGGGCCTTGCGAAGTTCGACAATAAGCTTCGTGAAATTGTCCCTGTCGGCTGTAGATTCGGAGATATGCGCTCCCTTACCGTTGGTAGGATATTCCCAGTCAAGGTCGATGCCGTCAAGCCTGAACTTGCGCACCGTTCTGGCACAGGCTTTAGCAAATTTGCGACGATATACCTGATCAGCCGCCATCTCGCTGAAATTTCCGCTTCCCCAACCTCCGATTGAAAGTACCACTTTCAAGTCAGGGTTGATTCTCTTCAGTTCTACAATATCCCTGAGCCTTTCCTCGTTGTCAATCCGCACACCGTCAAAGGTACTGGTCACGTGAGCGAAAGCATAGTTGATGTGGGTGAGAAGATTAGGGTCAGGCATCACAGTAGTCCAGGAAGTGACGTAAGAAGCGACGACCATATCCTGTGGCCTGACGCGCTGCCCGGGGGCAAAAGTCTTTTGACCGGCGGAGCAGCCTGCAATCAGCAGCAACGCTGCTGTAACGGCAAGGGCCCGGGTGCAAATACTGTTCAGTCTCATATCATTACAATTTGCTGTTGTTATTTCATACGTGTCCTTTGAGCAGGCCGATTATTCCAACGGTCTGATTCGTATTTCCGTCAAACCTTCAACAGCGGCTTTCAAAGCATCGAGATCAGTCTTCATCTCCGGATCTCCACCCGCATAATGGTAAGGATAGAAGATTGTCGGGCGGATTGAGGCAATAACTCTCGCGCACTGTTCCACCGTCATCGTATATGGCTGGTTCACAGGGAGGAACGCCACATCTATATCTCTGATTGCGAGCACATCTTCATTATCTTCAGTGTCACCTGCAACATAAATTCTGGTACCGCCTATGGTCAGGATATAACCGGCATCCCCACGCTCCTTCGGATGGAAGTCAAGATGGCCCTCACTGATATTGTACGCAGGGACAGCCTCCACTTGCACGCCCTCGAACGGGGTGAACGACTCGCCTGGTTTCATCTGTTTGAATTCGCCGGTACCGTTGAGTATTCTGTTGACGCTGTCGCTGAAGTGGTCGTAATGGTCGTGGGTAATAAGGATTAGGTCAGCTTTAGGTTCATTTTTCCAATCTATCTCTTTGGTCGCATCCACCGGATCGAAGTAGATGTGGCGTCCTGCAGCCTCGATGGCAATTGATGCATGATTGTAGAAAGTCAGAACTATTTTCGTTCCGTCCTTTGCAATGATAGTATCCTGAGGATACTGGGATACTTCTGGATTGCTGCAACCAAATATAGAGCAGACCGCAGCCAGTGCTCCAATAATTTTTTTACTCATAGATATATCGTTTTATTAATTATGCAAATGTAATAAAAAAAACATCACCTGACAATTACTCTCCGACAGGTGACAGCCGTGTCCGGATACTTGTCTACGTCACAACCACTCAACTATCTGTTCGAGAAAAACACGGTCGTTCTCATCAAATGAGTCAAGTTCCCTGCTGTCAATATCAAGAACGGCAATTATCTTTCCATCTTTCCTCACTGGAACGACTATCTCGCTTCGCGACTCACTTGAACAGGCGATATGTCCCGGAAACTTCTCCACATCAGGGACAATGATTGACCTGTCAGCCTTCCAGGCAGAGCCGCAGACACCCTTCCCGAAAGGAATGCGCGTGCAGGCCAAAGGCCCTTGAAACGGACCGAGAACCAGTTCATCTCCCTGTACACGGTAGAACCCCGTCCACCAGAAGCCGAAAATATTGTGCAACAGAGCAGAGACATTAGCCATATTGGCAATCATATCGGATTCCCCTTCCATAAGGGACCGCACTTGAGGTAATATCGGACAGTAATCTCTCACAGGTTATCAGGAAGGTCAAGCAGCTCGCAACAAGCTTTGGTTTTACGTAATAATCCACTGCCGTTGTCCATAGCAAGGCATCGGACAGTCGTAACTTGATTACAAAGATATTGAAAAATCCCGGTTCCGCACCCAAATTTCCAAATAGCATTTGCGCTCAACCTAGAACCTGTTTTGAAATGGTTCTTAATTTTATTTTGAGGTATTGAAAATATTACCTATGTTGCTTCTTGTTTTTGTGCAAAAAGGTTATGCTTTCTAAAGTGTTCAAGTGTTCCACCGAATCCTATTTCGGACATGTCGTCAACATCATAGACAGAACCGTGACCGATGCAGAGATAGTTGTAAAAGACGGCATTATTGCTGACATCACTCCATGCGAAGTCCCTGATGATGCTCCATACTATCTGCCCGGTTTTATCGATTCGCACTTCCATATTGAAAGTTCGATGATGCTTCCGACAGAGTTCGCAAGAGTTGCCAGGCGCCACGGCACGGTAGGTGCTGTCTGCGACCCGCATGA
>JAGHVK010000019.1 GCA_018064345.1 Candidatus Cacconaster merdequi | reverse complement strand
GCTATGTTCATGAGAGCGACGACCTCTCTGACAGGGACTGTCTCGTCAGCATATATCGAGAATGTAGGGTCATCCTCATCATCAAGAAGGTCACACAGCGCAGGTTCTATCTCGTCGAAACGTACCGGGACTTCATTCCCGTTGATATGGTAAGAGACTGTGCCGTTCTCCGGATAGTGCTTTATCGACACGCTGACGGTAGCCTTGGCAGCGACCTGTCCCGTACTCTTGGGCAGCATAAGTTTCAAAGCGTTCGGATTGACAAGTGTGGACGTGATGAGGAAAAATATCAACAGCAGGAAAACGATGTCCGTCATTGACGACATCGAGAAGGATGAATCGACTTTAGTCTTCCTGTCAGTCCTGATTGCCATTGTCTGAATTGTTTTCGTTTCTGAATCTCGCCACATCAAGGATATAGACCATTACAGTCTGCATCTTCGCCTCCAGGTCGTCGATACGTGAAGAGAGGAAGTTGTTGGCAAAATATGCCAGGATACCGACAATCAGACCTCCGACAGTCGTTATCATTGCGGTATAGATGCCACCCGAAAGCAGGGAAATATCCACGTTGTTGCCGGCATTGGACATATTGAAGAAAGCCTGGACCATTCCCATCACCGTACCGAGGAACCCTATCATTGGGGCACCTCCCGCTATTGTTGAGAGTATAGGGATCCTTCGTTCCATCTTTGCAATCTCCATAGCAGCCACATTCTCCATAGCAGCCTGAATATCCGATACCGGGTGGTCGATCAGATTCACGCCCTTCTCTATCATCCGGGCGACAGGCGTCCCGTTCTGACGGCAAAGCGCCTTGGCACTGCGGACCTTGCCGCTAAGTATGTAATCCTTGACATCCTTGACGAAAGAAGTATCAACTTTGGAAGCTTTTCTCAAAGTCAGAAATCTTTCTGTGAAGACATAGATTGCAACAATGGAAAGAAGAGCCAGTACAATCATTAGCCAGCCGCCTTTCGCAGCCATACTCAACAGAGAGAAAGATTGTTGCTGAAGAAAAATGAACATCATATCTTGAAAATTAAAAATCAAAGTTCAACCAGTGGATAAGGGTATTCCACCTTCTCAAGGAAAAGAGCCTCTCCCGCCACGCTCTGGCCTGCTGCTCCGCGGTCCGAAGCCAGGAGTACCTCTTCAATCCATTCAGGGGAATGCTTGCCGCCGCCTATTTCCAGCAGAGTACCCACTGTCGCCCTAACCATATTGCGCAGGAAGCGGTCGGCAGTGATGGTGAAGACAAAATGTCCCGGCCCGGTCTCTTTCCAAAAAGCCTCGCTGACCGTACAGAAAGAAGTCAGGTTGGCGCCGCCCACTTTCTCGAAACTCGAAAAATCGTGCCGTCCGAGAAGACAGCGTGCTGCCGTGTTCATCTTTTCAATGTCGAGGGGGAAACGGAAATAAAGCGAATGCACTGCAAAAGGGTCTTTCACTGTATGGACATAATATCTGTATGTCCTTGAAACAGCGTCGAATCTGGCGTGTGCATCTCCGGTAGCGCGAAAAATTGAATTTACCACTACTTCGCGAGGCAGTATGGCATTTATTTTGTGGATAATCCAATCGGTCCGTTCTGACGGCAGGGCCTGAACATCGAAATGGGCAATGTAGTTCCTGGCGTTCACTCCCGTATCCGTCCTTCCGGCTCCAACAACGGCAACCTTCTCTCCGAATGTAATGGAAAGCGCCCTCTCAAGCGTTTCCTGGACAGACGGGGCGTTCGGTTGTAACTGCCATCCACAGAATGGTGTTCCGTTATAGGAGAGCGACACGAACAGACGCATTTTTTACTACATTTGTGAGTTTGATTGACAAAATTACAAAACATTTATAAAAATAACTTATGGACAGCGTAAATATCAAGGAGCTAAACGACCGTATCAATCAGGAGAGCGCCTTTGTGGACATCATCCAGATGGAGATGAACAAGGTCATCGTAGGACAGAAGCAGCTTGTTGACAATCTGCTTATAGGCCTGCTTGCCAACGGCCATATTCTTCTCGAAGGTATGCCTGGTCTTGCGAAGACTTTGGCTATCAACACACTTGCAAAGATTGTTGACGGAGCGTTCAGCCGAATCCAATTCACTCCGGACCTCCTTCCGGCCGATGTGGTCGGAACCATGATATACAGCCAGAAGAGCGAGCAGTTCCAAATCAAGAAAGGTCCTGTGTTCGCCAACTTCGTTCTTGCCGATGAAATCAACCGAAGCCCTGCCAAAGTGCAGTCCGCCCTTCTTGAAGCGATGCAGGAGAGGCAGGTGACAATCGGAGAGAGTACTTTCAAGCTTCCTGAACCGTTCCTTGTCCTCGCCACTCAGAACCCTATCGAGCAGGAGGGTACATACCCTCTTCCTGAAGCCCAGGTGGACCGTTTCATGCTGAAGGTGAAGGTTACATACCCGAAGAAGGACGAAGAGAGACTCATCATCCGTATGAACAATCAGGGAGAGTTCCCGAGGCCGACGACATCTCTCAAGCCTGAGGATATCATCCGTGCCCGTCAGGTGGTCAGAGACGTATATATGGACGAGAAGATTGAGAAATACATAGTCGATATAGTTTTCGCCACCCGTCAGTGCGAGGATTACGGACTCGGCAAACTGAAGGATATGATTTCGTTCGGTGGCTCTCCGCGTGCCAGCATCTCCCTCGCCATGGCATCAAAGGCATACGCATTCATCAAACGTCGCGGATACGTGATTCCGGAAGATGTGAGAGCCGTAAGCTACGACGTCCTCCGTCACCGTATCGGTCTGACCTACGAGGCTGAAGCCGAGAACATCACCGCCGAGGAGATTATCACTGAAGTACTCAACGCTGTAGAAGTTCCGTAGAAATGGAAAACGACCTGTTGAAGAAGGTCCGGAAGATAGAGATCAAGACAAAGGCTCTGTCACACCAGATATTCGCCGGAGAGTACCATTCCGCATTCAAGGGTCGCGGAATGGCATTCAGTGAAGTGCGCGAATATCAGTACGGGGATGATGTCCGCTCTATGGACTGGAATGTAACGGCCAGGCTCAGGGCTCCGTATATCAAGGTATTCGAAGAGGAGCGCGAACTTACCGTGATGCTTCTGATAGACGTGAGTGACTCACGCTTCTTCGGAACACACGACAAGATGAAGCGTGACCTCCTTGCCGAGATTGGAGCAGTCCTGTCGTTCTCGGCATCCATCAACAACGACAAGGTGGGTGCACTGTTCTTCAGTTCCAAGGTTGAGAAGTTCATCCCTCCCAAGAAGGGCCGCAGCCATCTGCTTCACATTATCCGCGAACTCGTCGAATTCCAGCCTCAGGAGCACGGTACGGACATAGGGGTCGCTCTGAGGTATCTCACCAACGCGCTCAAGAGACGTTGTACGGCATTTCTGCTGTCAGATATGCTTGACATCGGACCGGACTGCACTCCGAACTATGAAGATGCGCTCAAGATTGCGGCTTCACGCCACGACATATCAGTCATCAGCATCTTCGACCCGGCAGAGCGCGAGATACCTGACATCGGACTTGTAAGGGTGCAGGATGCCGAAACTTCTGAAAGCATGTGGGTGAACACTTCATCAGCCGCAGTAAGGCGCAGTTACCGTGAGTGGAGCGGAAGAAGTATCTCGAACACCGCCTCACTGCTGAGACGCTACCGCGTGGACAGCGTAAGCATAAGCACCACGCAGGATTATGTCAAACAGCTGATTGCGCTCTTCAAGCAGAAATCATAACACGAAATGAAAAGATATCTTACCATACTTGCATTGTCGCTCTTGTCCATTGCAGCCTTCGCTCAGGAAGACGGGAAGAATCCGGTTTCAAGACTCAGCCGCGACACAATCCTCATCGGCGACCAGATAGAATGGATCTTCGATTTCCAGCTTGCGGAAGGTGAGGAACTTTTCCTGCAGGAGCCGGAAGACCACCCGGTGGAAGGAATCGAGACAATCAGCAAGATGACTCTTGACACTCTTTCAGTCAAAAGAGGCATAGCGGAGATCGAGGGCCGGTCAATAATCACAGGCTTTGACAGTGGTAGTTTCTATCTTCCCCAGCTGATAGCTATCTTCCAGCGCAACAGCGGAAAGTTGGACACCGTCCTCATTGATGGACCAGTCCTGGAAGTCACTGTACCTCCGATAGATACAGCAACATTCGAATTGAACGACATAAAAGGGCAGATCAAGTATCCGCTCACTTTCAAGGAGGCAGCCTTCTGGTTCGGAATGCTTCTGCTGTTGGCCGCTGTCGTCTATCTTATATGGAGATTCATCTCTTACCGCAGAAAGAATATGTCGTTCTTCGGAAAGCCTGTGGCAGCGGACCCTCCGCATATCGTAGCACTCCGCAGCCTTGAAAAGACCCGTGCACAGAAGCTGTGGCAGGCAGGCAAGCAGAAACAGTTCTACACCGCCGTAACCGATGCGCTCAGACAGTATATGTCAGCAAGATACGATATCGGTGCAATGGAGGATACTTCCGCCGAACTTTTCGATGACCTGAAAGACAAGGATATAGACCCTGCCCTTTTCGACAGGATCAAGGAACTGTTCACCACTGCCGACTACGTTAAATTCGCGAAGCACACGGCTTCCGAAGCTGAAAACGAGGATGCGATACCCGTCGCAGTCAAATTCGTGAACGACACCTACATGCAGCAGGTGGAGTCCGAAAGCAAGGAGACGGGAAAGCAAGACCAACAACAATAAAACAATAAGAGACTGTTTTGAAAAATTCCTAAACGGAGGAAATCAAAGTGTTTTTTGAATATCCACATCTGCTGTACCTTGAACTGCTGCTTGTTCCGATAATCGCGCTCTATCTGTGGCGTGAACTCGGTGGCAGACAGCCCTCATTGAGAGTTTCCATCATCACTCCGTGGGCCGGCAAAGGTGGCTTCGTTGCCAGGGCGATGCGTCACGTACCCTTCATCCTCAGGACAATAGCCATAGCGTTCATAATCCTCGCCATTGCACGCCCGCGCAGTTCCGAACAATTCGAGAAAGTCGATACGGAAGGTATAGACATCGTTCTTTCGATGGACGTGTCCACTTCAATGCTGGCCAGGGACTTCAAGCCCGACCGTATCGGGGCGGCCAAGGACATTGCAATAGAGTTCATCTCAAGCCGTCCGTCCGACAGGATAGGCGTGGTGGTTTTCGCAGGTGAAAGTTTCACCCAGTGCCCGCTCACCACTGACCGCGTGACCATCATCAACCTTATCAAAGAGATTGAGACAGGCCTCATTGACGACGGCACTGCCATAGGAAACGGTCTTGCCACATCAGTTGCGAGGCTGAAGGATTCCGACGCAAAGAGCAAAGTGGTGATTCTTCTCACCGATGGTGTGAACAACTGCGGTGAGGTTTCGCCTCTAATGGCAGCCGAAATAGCCAAGACCTACGGCATAAGAGTATACACAATAGGAGTAGGTGCAATGGGAGAAGCCCCGTATCCGGTAATGACGCCTTGGGGGATTCAGATGCAGAACCTTAAGGTGGAAATTGACGAAAACCTGCTCAGGCAGATAGCTGACGGAACCGGAGGCAAATATTTCAGAGCGACAGACAACACCAAGCTGCTGGAAATATACTCGGAAATCAACGAGATGGAAAAATCGCGCACATCGGTGGACAGTTTCCCTGTCTATAGCGAACTCTTTATGAGATACGCACTCATCGCGCTGCTTGCGCTCCTTCTGGAAGTTGTGTTCAGAATGTTCGTCATCAGGAGGCTTCCTTAGGACTTTAGAACGAACCCGTTTTGAAAGAATAGTTATATGATACATATTGCACAAGGTGATTATCTGTTACTTCTGCTGATCGTTCCATTGCTTTTCGTGTTCTATGGAGCGTATCTGAGACGCAGGCGCCGCCGCATCGGGAAACTGGGAGACAGCCGTATGGTTGAGCAGTTGATGCCGAGAGCATCCACGGCAAAGGGATGGTTGAAAGTGAGTCTTCTGGCGGCAGCCTGGTTCTTCTTCGTCATCGGTCTTTGCCGCCCACAGATGGGAGCAAGAGTCAAAGAGCACGAAACCAATGGAATAGAGGTTATGATTGCACTTGACGTCTCGAACTCGATGCTCGCCGAAGATTACTCTCCGAACAGGCTCGAACGCTCCAAGCTTGCGATAGCAAGGCTCGTGGACAAACTTCAGGGGGACCGCATCGGCCTGATAGTTTTCGCAGGACAGGCATTTGTCCAGCTCCCGGTCACAGCGGACTACGTATCAGCAAAAATCTTCCTCAACAGCATCAATACAGAATCTGTCCCGATTCAGGGTACAGCTCTTGCGGACGCTCTTGTATCCTCAGCAAGGAGTTTCAGTTCACAAAGCGACAGGTCCAGGGCAATAATTCTGATAACTGACGGTGAAGACCACGAAGGTGACGTTCTTGAAGCAGCCAGGACCGTAGCTCAGGAAGGGATAAAGATATATACAGTCGGCGTCGGATCACCGCAAGGGAAACCGGTCCCTATGAACGGAGAGTTGATGCGTGACTCCGATGGAGAGATAGTCGTCAGCCGTCTTGACGAAGGGATTCTTCAGGAGATAGCCGGCATCGGTGACGGAAAGTACGTACGGGCAGGCGCAACTGAGTTCGGCCTCAACCCTATCATCGACGACATCAGGCAGATAGACAAGCAGAAATTCAACTCAATTGTGTTCGAGGACTTCAACGAGCAGTATATGTACTTCTTCGCAATAGCACTGTTCTTCCTCATCCTTGAACTTATAATCCCGGAGACGAAGGCAAAGCACAGACTGTTTAAAGAGAATTAGATTCGGTTTTGAAATGAAAAGATTATTGGCAATAATACTCCTTTCCGTCCTCACGCTGACTGCATCATACGCGCAGAGCGAGCGGAAAAGCGTACGTCACGGCAACAGAGACTTCAAGAAAGAGAATTATCAGGAAGCCGAGATCAATTACAAGAAAGCTCTTGTTGCTGATTCCACATCCACAGGTGCCGGCTACAATCTGGCAAACACCTACTACCGGATGGACAACTACACTGAGGCTGACAGATACTATGGATCAGTCGTGGATTCTCTTGCCAAGGGGAAACACGGTTCTGACGTCTATCACAATATGGGTAATTCTCTTGTCAAGCAGGAAAAATACCAGGAGGCCATTGAAGCCTACAAGAATTCCCTGAGGCTGAATCCTGAAGATATGAAGACCAAGGAGAATCTGGCCTATGCTCAGAAAATGCTGAAGGACCAGCAGCAGAACCAAGACCAGAACCAGGATCAGAACAACGATCAGAATCAAGATCAGAACCAGGACCAGAATCAGGATCAGGATCAGAACAACGATCAGAATCAGGACCAGAACAACGACCAGAACAACGACCAGAACCAAGATCAAAACCAGAATCAGAACAACGACCAGAATAATAACCAGGATCAGAACGACAATCAGAACCAGAACAACCCTGACCAGAACGACCAGCAACAGAATCAGCCCCAGAATCAGCCTGGCATAACCCCACAGGCCGCACAACAGATGCTTCAGGCAATTCAGGCTCAAGAAAAGGACACACAGGAAAAGGTCAAGAAAGAGAAGGCTCTTATGATGAAATCCAAACAAAAGGAAAAGAATTGGTAATATAATATGAAACGGGTATTCACTCTCATCGCACTTGCTATTGCTTTCACCTGCGCGGCGCAGGGTACTCTGACAATTGAAGCACCATCAGTTGTGGAAGCCGACGAAACTTTCCGCCTGGTATTCACCGCAGACGGAAGGATGAGCGATTTCAACTGGCCCGGAACCAACGATTTCGATGTCGTATGGGGACCGCAGCAGGGTTCGATGTCAAGCACCAGCATCATAAACGGGAAAAGGACTTCCACCCATCAGGAAACAGTAACTTACCTCCTCAGGCCGAAGGCTGAAGGCAACTTCACCATTTCTGGAGCAACTGCAAAGATCGACAAGACGGAATGCGCATCCACTCCATTTACAATAGAGGTTGTCGCCTCAAAGTCAGCAAGTGTCACAAGCCAATCTCAAGGCCAGACTCAATCGCAGATGCAGAGCCAGAGCCAGAGCGATGCCCGAACCACAGGGACCGTTTCCGGGGACAACATATTCCTGAGGCTTACAGTCAGCAAGACTTCCGCAGTGAAAGGAGAGCCGATAACCGCTACTTTGAAGATATATACCCGAGAGGATATTGCCGGTTTTGAAGATATCAAATTCCCTGTTTTCAACGGCTTCTGGAGCAAGGAGACCGTAACGGTACAGAACCTTGAGTTCAAACGTGAGAATGTATCAGGAGAGATTTTCAATTCAGCCCTCCTGAGGCAATATATGCTGATTCCGCAGCAGAGCGGAGCTATAGTCATAGATCCTGCTGAAATGGTATGTCAGATAAGGGTGCGTACAAACGGGGGGATGGGACGTTCTATCTTTGACGATTTCTTCGATTCATACCAGACGATACGCAAGCGCATCTACAGCGACAAGATTACAATCAACGTCAAAGAACTTCCATCCGGTGCGCCAAGTTCATTCGGAGGAGGAGTCGGTTCATTCAAGATAAGTTCTGCCTTGAGCAAGAGCGAAATAAAGTCCAATGAGGCGGCATCTCTCACAGTTACGGTTTCCGGACGCGGAAACATCTCTATGATAGAAGCCCCGAAGGTGAATTTTCCTTCCGACTTTGAAGTCTACGACATAAAGAGTTCCGAAAACGTGTCATCTGATGGCACTTCCGGAACAAAGACTTTTGAATATCCGTTCATACCACGCAGTCACGGAAGCTTTACCATCGATCCGGTGGAATTCACCTATTACGACAATTCGAAAGGCCGGTATGAGACACTTTCCACCGATGCAATTGAAATTGAAATATCAAAGGGAGAAGAAGTTGATGGTGGCGGCATTGTCACTCCCGGCATAAACCGCCAGGGCGTAAGGAATCTTGCAGAGGATATACGGTACATCGCCCTCGGGGACGGAAACCTTGCGCCAAAAGGCAGATTCTTCGCTCTGTCCCCTCTTTTCTTCATCTTGATTGCACTCATCGCGCTGCTATTCTTCGTAGCAAACAGACTTCTGATATTCAGCGAGAAGCGCAAGTCTGACATTGCCGGGACAAAGAACAGGAAAGCCAACAAGATGGCCCGCTCACGCCTCAACGCTGCTGAAAGCTATATGAAGCAGAACCTCGGCACAGCATATTATGAAGAGTTGCACAAGGCTCTGCTCGGATATGTTTCCGACAAACTGTCCATTCCTGCAGCGGAGCTTTCCAAGGAGAGCATCTTCGAGTCTCTCTCAGGGAACGGTGTCAAAGCGGACACTGTCAATTCCCTGACCGCCTTGATAGACAAATGCGAATTTGCCAGATACTCACCTGAAAGTGCTCAGATTCAGATGGAAAACGAATACAATGAAGCCGTACGTGTAATATCACAGATTGAAAGCGAAGTGAAACATATCAGGAATCTCAAGAAAGGTACGAAGGCGACTGTCGCTGCCTTGATTATGCTGCTGTCAGCAAACATTTTTGCACAGGATGCATCCTCACTGTGGACCGGTGCAGGCGATGCCTTTGCCCAAAGCGAGTGGCAAAATTCGCTCGACCTCTATAAATCGATTGAAGCCCAAGGCCTTGAAAGTGCAGATCTATACTATAATATCGGCAATGCTTACTACAAATTGGGCGACATTCCTCATTCAATCCTATATTTCGAACGTTCGCTCAAACTTGACCCGTCACACGATGATGCCAGGAACAATCTTGCCATAGTATCGCAGATGACTCTTGACAAGATTGAGATTGTGCCCGAATTTGTTCTTGCAACCTGGCTGCGTGAGTTGCGCGAATCCATGTCAGCCGACGGATGGGCATATATGACGATTATTCTGGTAATGGCGGTTGCTGCACTTATGCTCGTCTTCCTGCGTTCATCATCTATGAAAGCGAGAAAACTCTCTTTCATTGCCGCCTGCATAGTGATGTTCTTCACCATCGTGACATTCATATTCTCCGCCTCCGGCCGCAGAGCCGTCTCGAAAGTGGAGAGTGCGATAGTGACATCACCGGTAAGTTCAGTAAAGAGTTCCCCTACCGATGGAGGAAACGCAATCTTCGTTCTCCACGAAGGGACGAAGGTGAAGCTGCTTGACGAAGTCGGAGAATGGACAAAGATTGAACTGGGCGACGGACGTCAGGGATGGCTCCAGAAATCCACAATCGAAGAAATCTGACAATCATATAATGCATCGAATTCCGCCCCATCCGGAGCGGAATTTTCAATAATGATTCCCATTATGAAATTCAGGCATATCACAATTCTCGCTGCCATTCTTGTCGCTGGCTGCAGCACTGAGGGACAATCTGTCCGGCCCGGTATCACATCTTCCGATGACACTCTGTTACGCAGATGGATCTCCACAATCGGTTCTGATGATTTTGGCGGTCGCAAACCGACTGATGAGTATGAAGAGAAGACCACGTCATACCTCATAGAAGAGATGGAGAAGCTTGGCCTGGAGCCAGCTTTTGACGGGAAATGGCTGCAGGAAGTGGACATGATTTCCACTGTCGTGAGGCCTCAGGATGGAAATGTATCACTTTCCGGCGTCAAGGGAGCGGCAGACCTGCTTTTTCCTGATGACGTAACGCTCTGGACAGACCGTGCCACCGGCAGAATTAACATCGAAGAATGCGGGTTCATCTTTGCCGGTTTCGGAATAGATGCCCCCGAATACGGCTGGAACGATTTCGAAGGGATCGATGTTAAAGGGAAAGTAATCATAGCAATGGTGAACGACCCTGGCTTCTATGACCCGGAACTCTTCAACGGGAGGAATATGACGTACTACGGACGGTTCACCTACAAGTTTGAACAGGCTGAAAAGATGGGTGCTGCCGGATGCCTCGTCATACACAACACAGAGGCGGCAAGTTACGGATGGGACGTAGTGGTCAACGGCCATCTTGGAGAAAATCTCGCCCTATTCGACAAAGAGACGGGAAACGCCGGAGCCCTTGCCTTCAAGGGATGGCTCAACGAGAACGGATTCAGGAAGATAGCTCAGGCTGCAGGGCTGGATTCCGACCTGCTGACACAAGAGGCAAAAAAGCCGGGATTCAAAGCCATTGCCCTTGATGTAAAAGGTGATGTGAAGCTTGATGTTTCGTACAAGACCGACGTCTCCCACAATGTTGCTGGTGTCCTGCCAGGAACAGACCTGAAAGATGAGGCTGTCGTCTTCAGCGCCCACTGGGATCACTTCGGGACAAGCAAGCCCGATGAAAGCGGAGACAGCATTTACAACGGAGCGTCTGACAACGGATCCGGCATAGCCGCTTTGCTGTTGCTGGCAAAGAAATTCGGCTCTCTTCCAATAGCCCCGAGGCGTTCGATAGTATTCCTCTTCCCGACATTGGAAGAGAGCGGTCTGCTGGGAAGCAGATGCTATTGCGAAAATCCTGCGTTCCCTATGGAAAAGACGGCGACCTGCATCAATTTCGACTGCATAGCACCCGCAGCTCTGACTGAGGACATATCGTTTCTCGGGGGCGGTCAGTCCTGCCTTGACTTCTATGTAATGGCAAGTGCCGCAGCTCAAGGCAGATACGCATACTTTGACGATGACAATTCGGACGGATGGTTCTACCGTTCCGACCATTACAATTTCGTCAAGAGAGGTGTTCCGGCACTTGTAATGGAAAACGGCAGTCACCTCGTCAATCCTGACAAGCCGAACAAATACCCGCAGAAAGAGTGGTATCACCAGCCGAGCGACGAATATCACGAGGACTGGGACCTGAGCGGTACCATCGCCAACATCAACGTGATGTTCGGCGCCGCCTGTGCCATCGCCAACTCCGACACCCTCCCCCGCCTCACCAAGTGATTACATTCAGAACCTGTTTTGAAGGAAAATCCTGCTGAATCACATCAGCAGGTGCAAAACAGAATCCATCTCCGCCAGTTATTTATTGACGGACAGTCTTCTTTCACAAAATAATTATTCTTATATTTGCAATGCTTAGCCAGCCCTTTGGACTGTTTTGTTCCGAAAGGATATGAGACGGTTGCAGGGATGGGTGGGCGTTACATATTGAAGACGTTACTTGACGTTTATCTTCTGCACTCAAACTTGGCAATTTGAATTACTATAGAAGATAGCGGCAACGGGGACGTCCACATTATGCGATGATTTCTGTGACCTTTTGATTGAGGTCAATCAATATCATCCTGACGTGGGCTGGCTGCGTTGCTCATTCTATAGTAAGGCAGCCAAGGCCTGAGTGCAGAATGAGCAGCAAAGTTTGACTCCCACGTCTTTTTTTGTTGTATGTTCGGGAAGGGCAGTGCCGGACGCAGACGCCGTTCCTTAATGGACATTTCATTCATCATTCCTGCATACAATGCATCAAAAACCATTGTAGCCTGCCTCGACAGCATCTATGCTCTTCCTCTTTCCTCAATTGAATATGAAGTAATTGTAATTGACGACTGCTCATCGGACGACACTCCGTACAAACTTCAGCAATACCAGAAGTCACGCTCGAATATGAAAGTGATTTTCCAAGCGGAGAATCATCGGCAGGGCGCAGCAAGAAACTGTGGCGTGAAGGCCGCAAAAGGAGAGTATATCGTTTTTGTGGACAGCGATGATATGTCAGAAGCCGGAATTGTCGACGCATACAGAACGGCTGGCTCCAACAAAGCAGAAATGGTTGCCATTCATTTCCATTGTGAAGGCAAGGACGGCCTTCTTTCCGAAAAGGAGCCATTATCGTTCAAGGCTGACGAGGTATTCTCAGGAAGAGATTTACAGAAAAGACATCCGTACTGGAATTCCGGGCCCTGCGCATATCTGTATTCAAAAGAGTTTCTTCAGAAAGTGAACTATCCTTTTGCTGAGGATGTACTTTATGAGGATTCCGATTTCGTTTACGTTCATCTTTATCACGCACAAAGAATGTGCTACTCAAAAGAATGTGGCTACAGAGTGCGGTACAACACCAACTCTACCGTACATACCCTATCTTACAAACACCTAGCTGATTACTTTCTTCTCGGAACGAGGATGATCAACTTTTACAACACAATAAAGAATGAAGACCAACGGTACGCTGACATGGTTCTGGAAGGTGGCCAATACAATATGGCAAAATCTCTGAAGCGGTTGTACAAGCTGTCATCGGGAGAGGAGATAAGACTCTGTTTCGACAGAATTGACGACCGATGCCGCAGATATCGGTACTTCCAATATACTACGTACGACTATCTTTGGACCCGTTGGACAAAAACAGCTTTACGTCACCGGCATTTCGCAATCATCACCGCTACCATAGCCTCATTCGCGTTCAAGATATGCAAATCACTTTCATAATCCCATTTTTCAATGGGAGGGGGGGGTACATTTCACACCTTCTCGATTCAATTTACCAGCAAGACATACCGGAGAATGAATATGAGGTAATTGTCATAAATGACTGCTCAACAGACAAGCAATCGCTTTCTCCTGTCAATCGTTATTCATCCCTTCATCAAAACATACGAATCATCCACAACAGCACAAATCTACGCTGCGGATGTTGCCGGAACATTGGTGTAAAAGCAGCAAAAGGCAAATACATTTGGTTTGTTGACCAGGACGATTATATTGAGCACAATTGTCTTGCGTCTCTCCTGGATAAATGTGAATCCGGCAACCTTGACATCCTTATGTTCAATTATCGGAACGTGAGTGACGATGGTTTGTATAACGAGAAGAGAGCCCTTATTCATAAAGACTCCCCGATTCTGTCAGGTCTTGAATATATAAACGATATCTGCGGTGGGGATTTCTGGAATTCGGAATATGACACAAACGTATGGCACTCCATTTTCTGTCGCGATTTTCTGATAGAAAACGAAGTATATTCTCCAGAAATATCTTATTGTGAAGATATGATTGTTTCACTGCACGCTATTATTGCGGCAAGAAGAGTGCAATCAATCAAGGAAGACTATTACCGATATCGATATAATCCAAAATCCGTTTTTCATACAGAGGTCGGCAAGAAAGGTAGAGCTGTTTTTGATTCCAGTCTGTTCGCAGGAACGCATATATTGACATTGGCAAATCTTGTCCCAGTTCCTTACCAAACATTGAAAGAAACTATCATCTCCGGTGGAATATGGAGAATCAATTCATTCACAAAGGGAATCTTGAAAATCGACAAAAATGAATTGAAACTATTTTATGCTCAAATCAACATACACCCCGAGGTGATTGATAAAGCAATGCCTTATCTGACAATGCTCAATAAACTGTTTCTAAGGCATCCAACAATAACTATGGCAATCAACATTCTGACAAGAGAAGCCCTACATTCAAATACTAAATAAGTTTCTTATGAATAAAGTATCAGTAATAATCCCATGCTACAAGCAAGGTAAATAGCTGATATTTAAACAAATTCAAAACAATACTTGCTAATCCGAAGATAAGGCGTAAAGTTACTATCAGAATCAATTTGCAAAGCATAATGAATCCACTGCGCAAACATATCCTTGAGTTATGGAGCATGATTCCTTTTATAGGAGATGGTTCATGGCTGCATAGGCACATAAAAAGCAATCAGTTATATCTTTATAACCTTCGTAAGCGTCGCTTGTTCAAGTTGGCAGATAATGTTCATTTTATGGGAGAAGTTTTCTCGGCTGGTGAAAAAAACATCTCAATAGGAGCACATACCCATATTGGTGCACATTCAATAATAACAGCATGGGATAAGACATTGGATGGAACCACACACCAACCAAGCATAATAATCGGGTCATACGCTAATATCGGTGAATACAATCACATTACAGCCACTAATAAAATACAAATAGGTCACAATTTTCTTACCGGACGTTGGGTAACAATCACAGACAACAGTCATGGAAAAACAGATTATGGTTCATTACAAATACCTCCACTGTATCGTACTGTCGTTTCAAAAGGTGCCGTGATCATTGGCGATAACGTATGGATTGGAGATAAAGCGACAATCCTTCCTGGAGTCACAATTGGCAATGGGTCTGTGATTGGTGCAAATTCAGTGGTATCAAAAGATATTCCCCCATATTGCATAGCATGCGGCAATCCGGCTAAAGTAATTAAATCAAACAGTCCAGAAAAAGACGATTAAATAAGATTGAAAATCAACATTTTGCTTAGAGTCTGCTTTTGTAATATTTGATTTTTGCGAATAAGTTCTTCTAACCTTTCGGCCATATTCTATTCAATTCCGCTGAGGTTTCATCAGCAGCCATTTGTGCAATCGCGGGCTGCTCTTGATGAAAGAATAGGACGCAAGAAGTAAAAAAGGCGTTGTCGGCAGACCTGGAAGGAAGATTCCAAGAATACCCTATAGTACAGAAGGCCAAGTATCAAGAATAGAAGTATCAACATATCGTAACTGATGTTGAATATCCCACAATAGTCATACCCTGTATTCATCCGCTCATACGAGTGAACCAACTGAAATCTCTCGCGGCCGAAAAAACGAAGAATTCTCGGCCGAACCAGCCATTGCGGCCGAAAAAACCAGCGATTCTCGGCCGCCCCTAACTTATAACCTGAAAAACTGGGTTCTTCCGCACAGACGTGAGTGACTCGCGTCTGTACAAGAATGGCATTCCAGTGTGCTGTGCTTCAGTTTTCGCGGTTTTTTTGCCCGTTTGAACACACGCGAGGCACTCGCGTCTGTAGTCGGCTGACTACTTCAGAAGAGAATGAATGATGTCCAACCCGACGTTTACGGCCTTGGCTGCTTTTTCACGCCTCTTCTGTTTTTCTTCTTCTGAAACAACTTTCTTTTCGTTCTTCACGGATTCCGTGGAAGATTTGCCGCTATCGGTGGAAATGTTTGTCGAATAATGTTCGGGAATCGGTATTGTACACGGGTCCTTGCTGACTTTCAGGTCATAGAACACAAACTGTCCGGAGCGCTGGTCTCCGCATTCCAGCCAGAACATCAGCTGGCGGCATTTGAAGATGGGCACGGTAATGGTCGTAGGCTCGGTCTTGTTGTCCAGCCAGAATTCCCCGACAAGCCTCTGATCTGCAAACACATTGAGCTTCACCGGATTAAGAAGCGCCTTTTTACTCTTGTTGCCGAAGGTCTTGTCGAATTCGTCCACGTGTTCATACACATTGGCAACTGTGAATGTGCAACTTTCATATTCTCCGAAGGGATTGAATGCCGCCGCCGAGGACTGATGCTCTCCGTTGAACAGCAACAATGATATTCCGCCTGTGAGAGGTCCGCTTATTCCCCCTGTCGTGCCGGTATGCGCAGCCACGTCGGAACTGCTGACATTTGCGCCTACCCCTGTCAGGAACATAAACATTGCTCCCATTACGGATACATCCTCCAAGCCCATTGCCACATTGGCCTCAAGCATAAAGCCCTTGTAAATTTCACTCCCATCCTTCATACGGAAGAATTCACGCCTGGTGCTGCCATCGTGGAAGCAGTCATCCATCGAAAAATTAGTCAACGAACTCACGAACCGTCCACAATAATGGAAATACGGCGCTCCGCACAGGTCAATCAGGTCTGCATTGCGAGGACAATCCGGAACCTCGCGCACAAATATGTCGTTCTTGACAGGTTGGCCTCTGTAAAGAACAAGATCCCCCACACCGATTACCGTCTGTTTCTTTCTCCCGTTCCCGGGCTTCTCAAAACGGAGCGTGCGGCATTTGTTCAGAGGAATAACAAAGTGCTGGTTCGGCCAAGTGCAATATATCATCTGATCAAAGACAAGATTGCCGTCTATGTATATCCGCAAGATATCATCATCAAGCGCGTGCCTCTTTGTAAGGCATCCGACGTCAAAGCTCAGATAGTCGAATTCTCCCGCCAGGTCGAATTCGGCATAGGAGTCGATCATATCGTCAAGAAGGTTATTGCCTGTGGTGAATAGCATCCCTTCCCAATACTGCACACCTCCCATAGAGAAATGGTAATGCTTGGACTCGCCATAAAACATCACGTCATCCGCCTTGTTGAATCCGCGAACGGAGAATGGACGGATATTGGACATAAGCGGGCAGATATCCGGAAGAGCAGCAATCTTATCTTTGTTAAGGTTTACAAGCCCTTCCTGCGGGACATCCGCCGCATAGCTTTCAGGATATGCGTACATCTCGGTCACCCCGAAAGTGATGTTGCCCAGTATATCGCCGGAACGGCGCTCGCACATAAAGGAAATATACTCTGCTCCGGCCACGTCGACCACAATCTGCCTTGCAAGGTCTTTCTGAGTGACAACGCCCTCATAAACAGTCCTCTTGTCCGCCTTGACGACCAACCAGGCCGTGGAGTTGCTGCTCTGATTGTCCCGTGGACCCACGATGAAGGATACCTTGTCGTAGCGCTTGTTGAGCCAGAAATAGCTCCAGCCTTTCTCATCCTCCACCAAGCCCTCGGGGCAATTCATCTCCAGCCCCGAATCAAAAGTCTTGCGGTTTATGCTGATGGATTCGGTGCGATTGTTCCAGAATACGTTCTCATCTTTGGTAATCAGTTTGACATATGACCCCCTGGTATAATACGGCATATGCTGCTCGACGAGCTTGACACGTCCCTTGGGGAGCTTATCCATAGGGTTGGTAGCGACTGTCGCAGTCTGCCCGGCTTTCCAAAGCTTCGGGACGCCGATTCCGACATCCTGACTGCCCTTGACAAGCTTGAAGCTGATCTGATTGATGCCGGCGACGTCGAGAGTGACGTATTTCACCTCGTCGTAATCGTGGATAACCTCGTCCATCCGGGTCCGTCCGTCCGCAGTGACCACAAGTATACCGTTATATCCTATGCCGTTGGGATTGGCATTGGCAGGACCCGTTAGAAATGTGAGTTTGTCATATTTGCCGTCCAGGTTGAAAGTGACGTATGCCTGCTCGTTGGATCCTATCAGTCCTCCGTCAGGTGCATCAAGCGAAAAGGAATTGCTGACGACCTGGCCACCGATTTTGAATGCAGACTCCTGTAGCCTGTAGTGTTGCTGCTCTACTGGTTTCAAAGTGTTGACCAATAAAGATTGTGCATATGCAAAAGCAGGGCACAAGGACAATAGTGTGAGAAATAGTATCTTTTTCATACAACTACAATTAGTCAAACATAACTCTGGGGTTCATTGTTGCCGGACTGTTCCATTCGATTCCGTATTTTGCAAGAACAGCCTTCTTCGTGCTCCAATATGAAAAGCAGAAACCCATTCCCTTGGGCTCGCCCGAAAGCTTTCTGTCACATTCCTTCTCAACCTCATAGATGCACTCTTCCCACTGCTTGGAGCGCTCTACGGGATCGAATTTAAGCATTATTCCGTATTTTTTGCACCAATCCTCCATAGAAATGCCCATATCGAGGTAATCTTCCGTTCTTCGCAGACTTTCACGGTGCTGTTCTTCAGTATATTCCCGGACATATTCTTCCGGATTGCCTTCATAGCCGTCAATATCCATGTCTTCATTGATATCCTTGTCGCTGATAAGGCGGAAAAGAGACTTCTGATACCGTTTCACTTCCAAGAAAAATCTTGCACAATCCCTTTCCGGCATACAGGACATCATCTTGTTCAGCAGAACGATGCGGGTATAGGGAGTCAGTTCCCCTTCAACGCGCAATGGGAGCTCGTCCTTCATCAGAGCGAAGGCCCTATGCCCGAGAGGAATGTTTTTCCATTGGGCTCCGAATGTGCCGTCATTTTCAACCATTTCAGTGAATATGCCGCCGAGTTCATTGATTTTGTCCATAATTTGTTTCCGGTTATCTGTTCTACAACTGGCACAACTCAGGCAAATGACTGCCGAGAGTGCCGACACAAGTATTTTTTTCATATCAGAAGGAATGAAGATAGCATTTTACATCTTTTCCATTTGTCAGAAAGCACAGCATCCCGCAGTCGTAAAACTGAAGATTCCATTCGTCGTGGCAGTCCAGCTGCAGAAGCGAGGTCCAGCCGGGGAAAAGCTCTTCGATTTCATCAAGATACGGCCGCCCTAGCAATTTGAACCCATCCTGCTTGTCCGGACATTTTTCAAACGATATTTCTTCAGCTTTAAGGCCATACTGCGTGCCGTCATCATAGACAATCCTGTGGGTGTGGAGGCCATCGCAGGAAGGCGAGTAGAGCACTTTGAAGTAACGCTCGTTCCATTCGCCCATCCCTGGCTGTGCAAGCGCGTCAAAATGGCCGAGGAAGTAATCCAGCGAAGCGAAGAAATAGAGCATTCCTTGATGCGGAAGCGCATCTTCTGTATCGAGCGTCGCAATATCCTCAAGCCTTATCTGGCAGACAAAGGTCATAGGGTCGTACACCAGCTCGCCGTCATCGTTTACCGTAACCTCAGGATAATCCAGGGAGTCCGGCAGGTCGGGGCAACCCCACATTTTCGAGCGTCCCGTCAAGTCCCTTCCGTTTTTCTTGAATCTCAGTCTTATCGCCATAATCAGTCTTCTTCGATTTCTCGTTCGGGTTCAATATGGAGCAAGAACTCCGGATCTCCGTCATAGAGATACTCGTGACCATCGTCATATTCGTCGCTGTCAATCTCGTGGTCATCCATCATCTCGCCAACCCATTTCTCGTACTCGGGCAGCCATTTGCGCTCAATCATCGCCGCGTGATGAGTGAGGAATCCGTTCTTATATCCGCGGATCACCACTTCGAGAAGGTTATCAGCGCCAAGCAGCAGGCCCTTGTATGCACATTCATAGGCATAGCCTTCACTATAAGAAGACGGAGCGGTACCGTCATCGAGAACCATACGTGAAAGAGCCCCGAAGCAGGAAGGGCTTCTGAGAACTGCGCCTCTGCTATACCACAGCCAGGCCTTGTCATAATCCTGTTCGAAGCCGAAGCGGCCGTTCTCGAAATAATCGGCGAGAAAATACGGGCATTCGCTCTCACCGAGCATCCATCCAGTCTTCAGATCATTCAGAAGACTCCTGCTCACTTCCGACTTGTCATCATCGTCCAGAGCATCATAGCTTTCATCATCCAGCAACATGGAGTACATCAGGAAACAGTCCGCCGCATAGACGTCGATGCCTTTCTGCATTATCTCCATAAAGCGCCGCCTGTCCACAACATTGTAATCATCATCACAGCATTCGGCAATGGCCCACCAATAAAAAGCGGAACTGTTGCCGTAAGTAGCGGCAGATTCGAAGTTGCAGATGGCATTGACCTTGCGACCGAGCTTTTCGTCAGCCTGGGCCATCAACTGATAATATGCCGGATTCGGGAAATCAAGTTCTTTCAGATAATTCTCCGCCAATTCATAGGCCTTCGACGGATTAGCTTCCGCACCGTTGTTCCCGAAGACAAGGTCCCTGATTATCTGTTGGAGAGCCTTTTCGCTACGCCTTTGCCTTGCCTTCCTCATAAGGTTTTCGTAGGTCTCCATATCCTGCTCGCCAAGGTCTCCGTCCCTATACATATAGGCAAGGCAGGCATACGCGTCTCCGATGTCGTGATTTGCCGCTATGGTATAGTACATTTCCTTGACATTGTTGGAGTTCTCATCGACCTGAAGGACATCGTGCAGTCGGGCGTAGGCATAAGCCATATAAGGGTTCCCGCCGTGTTCTGCCTGCTGCCTGATTCTGTCGGAGTCTGTCTGCAGAATGGCCACGTTGTTTTTGAAACTCAGAATCTGAAGAAAAAGAGTCTGCTTCTGAGTAACGTTCATTATATCATCCGCGGCAGCCCAGAAGGCCTCCCGGACCTTGTACTTTCTGATAAGTTCCTGAATGGTTTGTACTGTCATAACCGATGATCCCCTCAGAATGGGAAAAACAAAATCTCATTCATTTTTGCAAAGTTAATGATTTTCTCAGGATTTAAATTTCCTATTTTTCAGGTAGGCTTCGATAGCCATCACTAAGGAAGATATTTCAACAACAGATGCAACGAATGTTGTACACACGCGAGTCACTCGCGTTTTGCGCAAAGGTTTCATTCGCGCAGACGGATGAATCACAACGTACGCTATAACATTCCAATACGCATGTACGTTTTGTCCGGGCTTTTGGCTCGGATTATTTTTGCAATATGTTCGTGATGTTGCGGAAATCGCTATATTTGCACTTAAATCGGGGTACAGGAAATACCTGTTGAGAGAGACCCGTAGAACTTGATGCGGTTAATACCGCCGTAAGGAATTGTTATGAAAAAATGGACTGAAGAAGCCTGGGCCGAGGCTTCCGGCATCTATGCCGACATTATCGGCCATCCTTTTATTCTCGAACTTGCCGACGGGACTCTTCCGATTGAAAAATTCAAACGGTATATTGCGCAGGATGAATTGTATCTTGGAAATTATGGCCGTCAGATGTTCGCTTTTGCCGCGATGATTGAGGATGCGTCGCAGAAAGAGATGTTCACGGAGTTCGCCAGAGCCGGTATGGAAGGGGAAAAGGCAATGCACGAGCTGATGATTGCCCGTTTTGGGATTGATGTCTCCGCCCTGCCATCAAAGGTCACTGCCGCATACAATTCCCACACCGAAGTAGCGATTCATACCGGTTGCAAGGAAATAGCATTCGCCTCGTTACTCCCGTGTATTTGGATATACAACGAGGTCGGCAAGTATCTCAAAACCATAGCCGAAATGGAGAATAATCCTTACCGTGAGTGGATAGACGAATATGGCAATGAGGAATTTTCGTCAGCCGTTGATAAGGTCTTGTCTCTGATTGATGAGTATGCCGACAGCACAAACGAGATAATTCGGACTGAAATGACCAATCAGTTCCGCGAAGGTGTGAGGTTTGAGTATGAGTTCTGGGACTAT
>JAGHVK010000092.1 GCA_018064345.1 Candidatus Cacconaster merdequi | reverse complement strand
TATCGGGCATATTAATAAAATTTTATACAGCCATATATTTCTAATTGAAATCTTTTTTTGCATTTTTACTTTCAGATTCTAACATATTTGATAAAAATTGTTGCAAAGATGGCTTTCCGCCCTACATTGCAACGCAGGCAAGGGTTGCAACGCTTATTCTGACCTCTGGTCCATATGTCTGTCTCAATGCAAGATAGCAGGAATAGAGCGTCGCTCCGGTGGTGAACACATCGTCTACCAGCAGGACATGCCCGAATCTCAACCGTGCCGAAGATGGCCTCACGACGAATGCTCCTCTTACATTCGACGCCTTGTCCTGGACGGACATCCTGGTCTGAGTCCGGGTTCTGCGGACCCTTTCAAGAAGGTCGGGATGCAGGTCGCAGCCCAGTACCCGGGCAAGTACCTTCGCGATCACTTCCGCCTGATTGTAGCCTCTGGACCACTTTCTTGTCCAATGCAGAGGCACCGGAACGACTGCGTCCACATCGGAAAAATTGCCCGAAGAAGCCATCTCCCTGGCGAGAATGTTTGCGAAATACCTCCCGGCGCCAATGTTCGAATGGTATTTGAGGCTCTGGGTGATCTTGGTGTAGCCGGTACCAGACCGATAGAAGAACAGAGCGGTAGCGCAGGAATATTCATAATATCCTCCTGTGTCAAGCAGATCGCGGCTGACAAGGGCGTTGAACCTGTCGGCCATCTGGTTGCGGGGCTGTGTGGAGAAATGAGTCCTGGGAAGGTCGGCGAGACAATGCACACAGACATGTCTTTCCTGTACGGACAGGAGAGTCGAACAGACGATGCAGCGCCTCGGAAGCGCAATGTCAGCAACGGCGCACAAAGCTGTGCGCAAAGAATGAAGTTCCATAGTTAAGTATCTGTTTCTAAATTATTTTCTTGTGTAAACCGTTGAGTAGTAGTTCTCCGCGAGCGGGTCTGGTGACATCCACCTTGCGACTGTCGGAACGTATATGCGCGCCCCGTAGTCGATGAGCGCGCGGCCCTGGTGGAGTACCTGCTGCTTAATAGAATGGTTTGTAAGGTTCGGTATTAAATAAAAGCTTTCGAGATAAATCCCGCTTACGATTACTTGGAATTAATTTCATATATGATACATATTTGTCCGCTTTCTCTGGATTCTCATAGACATTATATTCATTATCATTGATTTCCATTTGAAGTGAATCCGGATAATCAGTCACATCGGTAAGGGTGGATTCAAGGTCATTTTTGATGAATGTATATTCACAATCATCATAGGAACCACGATATACATTATAAGGATGTTTAATTGTCAAAGTATCTTTATTGTAAGAAGTATCGAATAAGAAGTTGAAATACCTGCTTGCTATTTCTGCTGTATTATTCCGGATGATAAGGTAAAGCGGCTCGAAATATCCGTATAGATATTGATGTCATTATCGGCAACAGAATCATGACTATGACTGGAATGAAAGCAAGGTTTTATTACCTTGGGAGCCAGGATATTGCGTTGTACAAGGCTGTTGGTCAAACATTTGTTCATTGCTTTATTCGAAGGAAGCACATAAGGCACTATTGTAAAGTTGGAGCCTGTCATCAAGTCTTCCATGCTGTCAACAACTTCTGAACCGGATAACTCTGATGAATCGCTATTGTCCAAACCTTTCAGGATTCTTCCGTTATCCAGGAATAGCAAACATGATGTTGAAGCGACATTCTCCTCATCCGGGACTGTTATTTTACCGTCAATAATCGAACACCGCTCCCGGAGGTTGATAGTATCATTCTGAAACTCCAGTGCATAAAAACGACTGCAGTTTCCGGTGGTCAATTCAGCTGTTTGGTAGCTGATAATCAGATAAACGGGTTCTTTGTCATAATTCTTTGACGAACTTTCTGTCAAACGATACACACTGACTTGCTTTTCAGCGACAAAAAGGTCAGGAACCAATTGTGACTTATGAATTGAGCAGGATTGTATTGATACCGACATCAACACCAAAACTGCCAGAAATGACATCAAAGAGAGAATCGGGCAGGATCGGCTTTCCATATTAGTGTGGGTCAGAGAGTTATGTAGTTAGTGTCTGTTCCCAAAGATAGTGAATATTCTTGAAAAAGAGAATGGTCTGCTGGTCCTCCTTGCCGGAGTAGCACCATACTTCTCCTGTTTCCAGTAATCAAAGCTTATCAGTAAAACAAAACTGGTAAACAGACCACCCCGATACAAAGCCCTCCAGGGCATATCCTTGTTTACGAAGCCCCTCCAGAGAGCCCTCGTAAACGTCTCACCCCGTCTCAGGCTCTTCCAGACCATTGTCGTGTTTACCAGAATTACTTTACATGGAAAACACCTGCACAACATATTGTTTTCAGTCCGTGTAATTCAATGACTCTTAAGCAACGCATTCGCAGTTGATTAAGATTCTTATTGTCGTGTTGTAGCCGCCGAAGGTGCTTTATCGAGGTGGCGTTGTCGACCTTTTTTTCGATTTCAAACATCGGGACTAATTTGAGGGGCGAAAAGTTATACTCACCGCTATTGGAATTCTTTTGTACAAAATGGAAGCGCTACCCCAAGACGAGAGCCCGGAGCAGCGCATGACGTTGTAGGTGATGAAGTGCCTGCAGCTCCTGTGCGCACAGTCCTGGTCAGAAGTCGAAGCGTAGCTGGCCGTCAGCCTGGGCGCGGAGGTCTTCGAACTCCATGACGGTCTCGAGGTCGGGATTGACCACTACATCAAGGTTGCGGATCAGCACCCTGTCACCTTTGACAATCTTGTTCGTACAGCCAAGGATACCGACAACAGCAGGGATTCCGACGCCTCTTGCAATAAGGCATGCATCAGGGTCGTCCTCCTCCGTCACCATTCCGGTGACATTCTTGAAATCTATCAATGCAGAATCTGAAAGGGAGACTGCAGGAGCCACGAGGATGCTTCCCGGAGGAATGCCCTCAAAGGGGTTCCTCACAGAGAAATCCTTGACTACAAATGCTTTGCCCTTGGCAAAACCCTTGACTCCGGTACCTCTTTCAGTCATGATTCAATCTAAATCTGCCAGCCTCCACCTTCGTTGAAGACCGCATTGACAAGCTGGTCGTAGAAGCGGCCTCTCTTGGCGAGGTCAAGAAGGTTGAAACGGAATCTCATGAGCTGCACCTTTGGGAACATGTCCTTGATCTGCTGTCTCGTAAGACCGAGATCGGAAGGGTCGGACGGAGCTCCCGCTGCCTTCATCAAGGCCTGCATCCTGGTGAAAGGATAGACCTGGGCGCGAAGCTTTTCCTTAAACTCCGGCCAGTTCTCCTTGACCTTGGTGAGCTGCTCACGGACGGTGGCGGCATCATTGTATTTCTTGGTGATTTCCGTGTAGCCGAGCTTTGGCGCAGGGAAATCCTTGAATATTCCTAAAGCCCTCTCCTGTTCCTGCTCGAGCGACGGCCAGGCCGACACACAAGCATCCACATCCAGCTGGCTCAGATCCATCTTGAAGAACTCGTCGAAGACCGCGCACATGGTCAGCGTGCCTATCGCCACCTGGAAACCATGGGACTGGAGCTCGCCGTTGAAACGGTAGTGAGTCATGTCAAGAATATGGCTGAAGAGGTGGTCGCAACAGGAGGCAGGACGGCTTGAGCGAGCGGCCTGCATGGCTATTCCACTGAGAGTCAGGCCCTCGAAAAGATCTGCAACGGCCTGAGGGTCTCCTTTTGCCGTACCTTCCGGATTGGAGAGCTGCTGATCGATGACATCCTGCAGCACATGCCAGGCCCCCGGTACGATAGGCTCGGTGCCCATCAGGTCGGCGATCATCCACTCCGCTCCTGCAGGAATCTTGGCCGCAAGGTCGGCATAGCCGGCCGCTGTCATCTTCTTCGGCGCGGCTGCAATCACGTCAATGTCAGCTATGATGGCAAGAGGGGCAGGACAGGAGAATGTCTGCTTGGAATTCTGGTAGGAGATGGAGGCTCCGAATGATGAATATCCATCCACGGAAGC
>JAGHVK010000027.1 GCA_018064345.1 Candidatus Cacconaster merdequi | reverse complement strand
TCTGTCTTGATGAGGCGCATCAGATAAAGAATCGGTTCACGAAAGCATCACAGGCAGCGATGAGCCTTATCGGAAAGAGCCGTCTCATTCTCACCGGCACTCCAGTCCAGAACAATGTCTCGGAGCTGTGGAACCTTATGCAGTTCATCAATCCCGGACTCCTTGGGACATACAAGGCTTTCTCCGAAAAGTTCGCGGGGCTGTCAAGCCGTAAGGATGAGCTGCGGGAGAAAACAATGGACCAGCTTCGGTCTATGACTCAGCCCTTCATCCTTCGACGGACAAAGGATGAGGTTGTACGTGATATCCCTGTCAAGACGGAGTTTGACTATATGGTGAACCTTTCGGAAAGTGAGATGGCCGCATATGAGAACGAGAGAGTACAGATGGAGTTCTTTTATGATACCGTTCCGCCACAGGATAGGATGAAGTTCTTCTTCGGAGACCTTGGGAAGCTGCGCCGTATGGCCTGCTCGATGCAGATGGCAAAGCAGGGATGGACGCAGGAGGCGAGCAAGATCACGGAACTCAGGTATCTTCTCAACGGGATAGCAGGAAACGACAATCGGATAGTCCTGTTCAGTCAATACACGGAGTTCCTTGCGTACGTGAAGAGCATGCTTGAAAGCATGGGTATGGAATATCTGTATATGGACGGTTCAACGCCTATGGGGCAGAGAGAGTCCATTATTTCGGACTTTCAGAGCGGAAAGACTCCTGTGTTCGTTTGCAGCCTCAAGGCTGGAGGAATCGGCATCAACCTCACAGCGGCAAACTATGTGATTCTGCTGGATCCGTGGTGGAACCCTGCCGTGGAGCAGCAAGCAATGGACAGGGCCTACAGAATTGGTCAGACCAGGGATGTTACGGTAATACGTATGATTAGTTATCACACCATCGAGGAGAAGGTGATTCGGCTTCAGGAAGAAAAACGGACTTTGTCTGACGATATCCTTGAGGGGACATCAAAGACGGCATCACTTAGCTATGAGGATATAAAGGAAATGTTAAGCTCATTCTAACAGATATGGATTTTGAAAATTTGAACAAACGCCAGGTTGAGGCAGCGACATCAACTGAAGGACGCATCAGGGTAATAGCAGGAGCCGGTTCGGGCAAAACAAAGGCTCTCTCGCACCGCTATGCGTACATCGTAAACGAGCTGGGTATTGACCCGGCGAATATCCTGTGCCTGACGTTCACCAACAAGGCAGCCCAGGAGATGAAGATTAGGATTGCGAAGCTGGTTCCTCCGGGCTACTCAAACGACTTCGTATGTACCATCCACGGATTCTGCGTGAAGTTTCTCCGCGAGGAGATTTTCCGCCTTGGATACACTAAGACATTTCAGATTCTGGATGAGGATGACGTGGTCTCCATTGCCAAGCAGGTGCTGCAGGAGCACGGCATATCAAGAGCGGAGAATACCGTGAAGTCCATTTTGAATGTGTTCGCCATCCTTAAGAACAAGACTCCTTACATAACAAACTATCTGCTCCCGGAGGCTCCGCATCCAGTTCCCGAAGACGATGAAGAGAAGATGGCCGTCGAAATGTTGATGACTGAGAAGAAGACCCTGTCACTGGATTTCACGGACCTGATAAAGTTCACTCTCTATATCCTTGGGACTTTCCCGGAAGTGAAGGCCAAGTGGCAGGAGAGGATGAGCTATGTGATGGTGGACGAGGTTCAGGACTGCAACACCGAGGACTGGGAGATTATCAATGCCATCAGTGAGGGCTCTGGGAACCTGTTTATTGTCGGCGACCCCGATCAGGCCATATACGAATGGAGGGGCTCCCGCCCGGAGATGTTCGTGAATTTCCCTTCGGACAAGGATATAATTCTGGATGAGAACTACCGTTCGACATCCCATATACTGGGTGTGGCGAACTCCATCATCAAGAACAATGTCGAGCGTATTGACAAGACCCTATATACGAACAATGCCTCCGGCAGTAAGATTATACACTTCCACGGCAAGGATGAAAAGGAAGAAAGCAAGTGGATTGCCCAGAGAATCGTTGGCCTGGCCAAATCGGGGGTTCCACTCTCCGATGTTGCCATCCTATATAGGGCTGCACACCTTTCCAGAAGTGTCGAGCAGGCTATGATGAAAGCAGGCTTGCCGTACACAATATGGGGAGGCATCCGTTTCTTTGAGAGAAAGGAGATAAAGGATGCGCTGAGCTATCTACGTCTCGTTGCTACCGAGGATGACCTGTCATTCGAAAGGATTGTCAATGTCCCGTCCCGGAAGATCGGCAAGGAAAAGCTCAAGCAAATCAAGGAATACGCAAAGGACCATGGCTGCACTCTGTTCTCGGCACTCCGGGAGATGGTGGGGCCAAGGCTGTTTGAAGGGATGGGAGAAGATCCTGCATCCCAGTTCGTCGGGCTCATTGAGAACTGCCAGGCAAGGGTGGATGAAATGAAGGTGTCGGACCTTCTGGACTTCATCCTCAAGGAGAGCGGCCTGATGAACATGTACCGTGAAGACAATGATGAGGAACGTCTGGAAAATCTTGAGGAGCTCCTTCAGTCTATCAAGCTCTACGAGGAGGATAATAAAGAGGAAGAGGAAATGTCGCTCGATACCTATCTTCAGGACATCGCCCTGTACACAAATGCCGATTACAAGAAGGACGCGAACAAGGTGAAGCTGATGACTATCCACCAGTCAAAGGGACTGGAGTTCCCGTATGTCTTCATCACCGGGCTCAGTGAGGGAATCTTCCCAAGTTACCGGTGCATACGTGAACGAAAGAAACGGGGGTTGGAGGAAGAGAGAAGGCTGATGTATGTCGCCACAACACGGGCTGAGAAGGAGCTGTATCTGACAGAGTCCGAAGGATACAGTGCTCAGATTGGTCAGGGGAAGTACCCTTCCCGATTTATAACCGAGATTAAGCGTTCACTCTTCGTAACGGAAGGGGAGATGGAACAATCTCTCTGGAAAGGGACCATTGCTTTGGCTCACAGATATAATGGCGAAGATGAGGAGTTGGAGTCTCTTGGGGACATCCGGGACTTCAGTAATGGAGGTACGGTAGTACATCCTCATTTCGGAAAAGGCACTGTGATTTCACAATCGAATGATGGCAGGTTCATCAAGGTTCAGTTTGCATGCGGAGTAAGAAACGTCAGAACTGATACACTGCAAGAAATCTGAAACCAAGAAGAGTCTGCCTATTTTTGACATAATCATCATGTAGCTTTGTATCGGCAAAAGGAAAAAAGAACAATGAGCAGAAGTTACAAAAAGACTCCTATTCATACGATACTCGGTAGGATGTCTCAGCATCGCGGGAAAAAGGCTGCCAGCAGGAAATTCCGCCGCACAGTAAGAATGCGGCTACAGGTCGGTGATGAGGTCCTTCCTGAGAAATCAAC
>JAGHVK010000072.1 GCA_018064345.1 Candidatus Cacconaster merdequi | reverse complement strand
ACCACCTTGACGTCACCCAGGAACTGCTTGGCCATCACACGGAGCACAGTATATGCAGGGATTGCCGCAAACATACCTGCCATTCCGCCAATCTGTGCGGCAATGAGGGATATGATGAAGATCTCAAGAGGATGCACCTTTACGCTGTTGGAATAAATGAGCGGCTGGAACACATAGCTGTCAATAAGCTGCGTGAACATGAGTATCGCGACCAGAATCAGTATGAATGGCATGAAACCCACATCAAGGCCGATTGGTGTAGCACACACGAATTTTATCACAAGAGACATGCATACTGCAATTATTCCTCCGATAAGCGGTCCGATATATGGGATAATGGTCATCAGACCTGTCATGAAGCCTATGCCTAGCGAATACTTGAATCCCATCTTTGCGACTGTCAGGAATCCGAGGGTGTTGAGAAAGGCAAAACCGACCACCTCGACCGCCATTCCAATGAAATAACGTGAGACAAGTGTGCCGCTTTCTTTGAGAGAATCCCTGACCCGCCTGTCATACTTGTCCGGAACAAGGGACGTGACCAGTGAAGGGAAAAGATCCGGCGATTTGATGAAGAAGAAGGAAATGAACAATACAGCAAAAATACCCGTGCCGAGTTTCGCCACTGTCTTGGTGACGGACCCCACCACAACGCCCACATCACTCGTGACCAGCAGGTCCTGCAGCTGCATGACGACGAAATTCTCAATCTTGAAGTCTGCGCCTACCTTTGGTATCGTCCTTACTATCCAGCTGTTGAGCTGTGCGAGCGGAACGGATACTGTCTGAGCGATATTGCTCACGCTGGCTTTGGATATATCCTTTGCAATGCTGCTTATCAGCGGAACCATGAAAGTCAAAGCTCCCACCATTATCAAAAAGACAGCCAGCATCGACAATATGGTGCCCAGCCATCTTGGGCAATAGTGCCCCTTTATCTTCATTTTGCATATCAGATTGCAGAGCGGGTTTGTAAGGACAGTCACCAGTGCGGCCAGGATAACATATCCGAGCACGCTCCTGATGTACCAGCAAACAACCACGGCTATAGTGATGAATATCAGCCTGTAAACAAGCTTGGACAGTTTCTCTGAATACTTGATTTCTTCTGTGTAAAGCGGAGTCTTAAACATGACGATATGGACAGGACTTCTGTGTCCTAGTTTACAAATATATGAATAATTTTTATCTTTGACATATGGACAGCAAGATGGAGCAAATAATGATGGGTCTGAAAGACGAGAGCCAGATTGCCAATCTCTCACGTTTTTTCAAGACCGGCAAAGGACAGTACGGAGAGGGAGACCTTTTCCTGGGAATCAAGGTGCCTCAGACCAGAGAGGTGGTGAAGGGCAACTGGAAAGACTGCACATTAGCGGACATTGAAAGCATGGTCAGTTCCCCTTATC
Organism: Candidatus Cacconaster merdequi; assembly: GCA_018064345.1. GTDB lineage: Bacteria > Bacteroidota > Bacteroidia > Bacteroidales > UBA932 > Cacconaster > Cacconaster merdequi. Next base: position 2,410 of record JAGHVK010000072.1, on the reverse strand, counting down.
ATGAGATCCGCCTCTGCGCCCTCCTTACCCTCGTGCAGATGTTCAGGCACGCAAAGAAAGACCCGGCATTCCAGCAGGAGTGCGTGGAGTTCTACCTCTCGCACACTGAATATATCAACAACTGGGACCTAGTGGACCTTTCCTGCTACGAGATACTGGGCTCCTGGCTGCTCAAGCGCGACAGAAGCATCCTCTATGAGCTCGCCCGCAACGGGAAGACCATCTGGGAGCAGCGCATTGCCATGGTATCATGCATGGCCCTCGTGCGGAACGGGGAGCTCGACGACTGCATCCGGATTGCCGACATACTGCTCCACCACAAGCATGACCTCATGCACAAGGCTGTGGGATGGATGCTGCGCGAAGTGGACAAGAGAGACCCGGTACGCCTGCGCGACTATCTGCGCACAGCACGCGAAGGAGAGGCATTGCCACGATACAAGTCAATGCCACGCACTGCGCTGCGCTACGCCATCGAGAAATTCCCTGAAGAGGAAAGGCTCGAATACCTCAAAGGCTGAGCATCCCGAGTTCCGCAAACATCGCGGCATAGGCCTCCGCCTTACGCGCCAGGGGCAATGGATACGCTCTGGATGTACTCGGCATGCGGTACAGCCTGAACGCCTCACCGGCAACAGAGAAAGGAACGCTCCCGCACATCGGTGGCGTGTCAATGCCGAAATGGGCACATATCGTATCGGTCGCCTTCTGCCCGGTGGTCACTATTGCCCTGCATGAAGGCATCTGAGCCAGAAGCGCCTCGATATCAGTCTGCTCCACGACCTCCAGAAACGCATCAGAAGCATTGTCCTTCAGCCTCCGCACTACGCAGGCCGTGTCATAGAGGCCCAGACCCACATTGCCCAGAAAGGAAACTATCTCATCCTTCCGGTAGCGCCGGGCAGCCTTGTCCACGAAGTGCAGAGGGTCCCCATGGAACACAAGCCCCATCACGCGCCACATGTCATTCGTGAAGTTAGGGTAATAGAAGTCAATGCACCAGCGCTTCTTCTGGGGCGGGAAGGAGCCCAGCATCAGCAGACGCCCGTCCGGAGGGAGGAACGGCTGCAAAGGATGGCGCTCCACGGGAGCCGGATCAGATGGAACCTCTTTCATATCAAAAAGACTATTGATAGGCCTAAGTTATCAAAGATTTGTATATTTGCGCAATTTTCATTCGGAAAGAAGGATGAAGTGGGATGAATCAAATATTATAATTGGTATCAAAAAAGGGGAACAGATTGCTTTCAAGCAGTTGTTCCTTGAGTATTATTCTACCATTTGCCACTTCTTGTTCAGAATCTTGAATGATTTTAGTCTGGCAGAGGATGTCGCTCAGGAAATATTCATGAAAATCTGGATCAAGCGTCTGTCTCTGGATGAAAGCAAGTCGATTAAGGGCCTGCTTTATGTCATGGCAAAAAATGCTGCGCTGAATCTGCTACGGCAAAAGAAACAACATATAGTCCGGGGTATCGGAGATCTTAATCTTGCAAGTGACAAAAGAGCCGATGACGCCGCCCAGCTCAAAGATTTGGCAAATTCCATCGCAGACTGTATAGAGTCAATGCCAGCACAGAGGCAAAAGGTGTTTATTCAAAGCCGTGTCGGCCAGATGTCCAACAAGGAAATCGCCGAACTGACAAATCTATCTGTCAGGACAGTGGAGAAGCACTTGGAGCTAGCAATGAAAGACATTAAAAAAGCGAACATTTCATAAATAATACGATTGAATGCAAGAAACATACAATAATATAGACGAGGCTTTGGATGCATTGTTCAAGGAAGTTGAGATGGAGCACAACGACACTTCTCTTGCCTTGAATGCATACCACTCAGTGCAGAAGAAACTGGGCCTCTCGGCCGAAAAGCCGCTCTGGGGCAACGTCCTTCGCTGGTCACAGAGGGTTGCGCTGTTGCTGGTGCTGCCACTGGCGATAGGCTTTGCTCTGCTATTATCAAAGACAAAGCAAGACATAGAGTGGAAAGAGATTAATGTGGACAACGGTGCGAAGCAAGAGCTTACGCTGTCTGACGGAACTTCTCTTGTAATGTATGCCGGAAGCCGCCTGACTTACCCTACTTCTTTTGACAAGAAGGTCAGGGAAATATTCATTGACGGCGAAGTATATGCCGATGTAGCGCACGACAAGAAAGACAAACCATTTGTCATCTACGCAGGAGATGTGTCCATACAGGTGCTCGGAACAAAATTCAATCTAAAGGCATACAAAGGTGCCGAGGAAGTGAACGTGCACCTGCTGGAAGGATCTGTAAGGCTGGATGTCAAAGACGGACTGCACGATTCTTCATATATGGTCCGCCCCGGGCAGTCTGTAGTTTTCAACCGTAAGGACGGTACACTGAAAAGTTACATGTTCGACGTAGACACATATCGCACCATCCGCGA
>JAGHVK010000065.1 GCA_018064345.1 Candidatus Cacconaster merdequi | reverse complement strand
GACGGATTGTTCTTGGGAGCAGGAACCGGTGCAAGGGAATGGAATTACTCAGTATATCCCGAGAAGAATTCAAGTTTCTTCCTTCCTGTTTTTGGGGATATCAGATATACTGTTCCGTTAAAATCCGCAACTCGCCCATTTATCGATGTCAGAGGAGGTTTTTTGGCGGATATAACCAATGCCGGCGTGGGCCGCTTCATTCGTCCGTCTGTCGGGGTTCGCTATAAAAACCTTGGAATTTCGGTCGGTGCAGAAGTTATGATGTGCAAATATATCACAGAGACACAGACGATGACCGGGGATGTGAATGTGATGGGGAATCCGGTATATTCGACTTCTTACAGCGGAACAGACCGTGGAAAGAACTCGGTTTTCCTTTCTGTCTCGTACAGTTTCTGACAAGAGACCTGAGGCTGGATTTCTAAGTCCAGCCTTTTTGTTTCGCTGCTTGCCCGTAACTCAGAGTGCACGTTATTTCTTGGTATAGTATTTCGGCCAACACTGCTGCAAATAAGCCTTGAGGGTATCCTCTTTTTTGCGTTATATAGCCTCCGAGCGTCGGCCACTGCGAGCCTTTGTTTATTTGCGTAGCCTTTCCAGCTTCTATGATTCTCAAAAAGTGCTCGCGCCACTACGCAGTAGTAATTTAAGTGATACAATCTTGCAGAGATTATACCACTTATATAATTTTTACCACCCTATTTGGTGGTAGGAACCGCGATGATTCTCCACGCTTTGGAATCGGGATCTTTAGTGATATATCCTTTGCTTTCAAGAGTAGACAACTGTTTCTGAACAGCAGATTTGTTTATCTCAAGCACTGATGACAGTTCAGCGATAGTGGCCTTGGGATTCTGCTGAAGATATGATAAAAGTGCTACTGTTCGAGGGCTCCTGAATTTTATGGTCTCTCCGTTGTACCACCAAGTCGTAGTTGGATCTGCACTTAAGAATGCAATATCCTGATTTATATCGGAAATCATCAGATCCGTCATATAGTTTACAAAGGACGGTATCTGTTCTATTGTGGCGTGTGCCCCGTCTGATGGTATGATGCCGACATTGATGTCAGCCTGCCCCAGCGCGGTCAGATATGATCTCTTCTTTCTGCTTAGAACAACTACCATTGGATAGTTATGACGAAGTAGGATAAAATTGACCAACAGCCTTGCAATACGGCCGTTGCCGTCTTCGAACGGGTGGATTCGGATGTATCGGTAGTGAAACAATGCAGCCAATTCTACAGGAGTCAGAATCCCAGCCGTCTCTTCCCGGTTATACCATTCTATCAGATCATACATCAATGATGGCGTCTCCTCGGGAGAGGCATATTCAAATCGCTCACCTGTAGGCGTAATGACAGAATTTGGTCTTGTCTTGTATGTCCCGGCATGTACCACATAACTGGTTTGCCGTCCTCCAGGAAGCTCTCGGTAGACAGTATAATCTTCACGCAGCATCACCTGATGCAGTCTCTTGACAAAGGACTCAGACAGATGGTCAGCTGTTACCGCTTCTTCCTTCATCAAGGCAAGACAAAGGTTATGGGCCTTCATATCTTCAAGGTCTTTCATCTTTGCCGAGCCAATGACTTCTCCCATCAGAAGGAGCACTTCGGTCTGGCCATACGTAAGCGTATTGCCCTCAATATGGTTGCTGTTATAATTGAAGTCAAGCATAAATTTTCTGTCAAGCCGTCTCCTGTCCTGCTCAGACAGCGGCTGGATAGAAAGCCATTTTTCGTATGCCTCAGATAGTTTGCTCATAATCGTTCCTCTTAGTTCAACAAACATACAAAACATTTACCACTATTGCAAAATTTACCACCTTATCCGGTGGTTATCAAACTTATTTTGGGTATCATCCTTAATTCTATGCAGTCAGCTGCATGCCTCAGAGGGGCTCCGCGCACTTTGTCCGCTTCGGTCCCTTCCTGCCTTATCCCCATGGCAACCTTTTGAACTCAAGAAATCTTATTAATATTCCAATTTGACGGTATTGAAATATAGCGGTCATGCCCTTCTTCTTCAGCTAAAGCTGCGTCAGAAAGACTTGGCTCCAGTTGTTGCAAAAGCCAACTGACAGGAGGTCCTATGAGCCAATAGTGACCTCCCTGAAAAAGGTAGAAAGGTTTCGGGAAATATTGTTTTCTTTATTCATTAAATTTCTGCTGCAAAATACTGTTGCCTATGAGAGGGTAAAATGAACTGTGTCAAGCAAGATTTGTAACACACAGTAACAATGAAAGAAGAAGTAGATTTCAACATCTTCAAGGCACAGTTCCTTGAGGACATCAAAGCGGGGAAGCCGCTATTCGGCAAAGACGGAGCCCTTGCACCGATGATTGAAAACTTCGTCAATGCTGCCCTGGAATGAGAGATGGATGCCCATCTTACCCTTGAGTCACGTGAGCCTGGTAACCGCCGTAACGGCAAGATGCAGAAGCAGGTCCAGACACCTGTGGGCGATATTACGGTTACAACTCCGAGAGACCGTGATGCCTCATTCGAACCCAAGTTCATCAAGAAGAGAGAGACCATGCTGTCCGAGGGTATGGCTGACCGTATTATCGGTCTGTACGCCCTTGGAACAAGCACACGACACCATCTGCACCTGGTTGGAATGATATGTCTGTAGATCCTGTCACAGGATTAAGTGAGATCGTTGGGAACACACGGAAATGGGAGATCAGATGCCTGACCTTTTCCAGAGGATGAACCTTGAAGGATTCCTTCAGAAGCTTGGCGGACAAATCCGATACGGAAGTCACCTGCTGCAGGTTAACCGTAATGCTCTTGCGACGGCCGCCCTTCAATGCCTTAGCTACCACGCGGCTCTTGCCGAAGCGTCTGGGGCTGATGAGCACAAGATGATTGGCGCTTTGAACGAACTGCTTGATATAGACGACTTCCTGGACCAGGTCAGTGAATTATTCCTCTTCGACTATTGTTCCGAACTTAAAAGGGTTTTCTCTATTACGCATAATTTCGTTACGAATTTTTTCGTTATACAAATATAGGCTAACCGAAAT